>JAZDNE010000010.1:0-9065 GCA_043800235.1 bacterium
CTGTCGCCGAATGCCTCTTTGTCCTAAATTCCCATATTTCGGTCAAATTTTCCAAAAAATTCTTACCCCTTAGCTTAGGCTAAACCGCAAAATTTGTTTGAAAAATTATGCCTCGAAATCTGGAAATTTATGACTAAAGGAGCATTCGGCGACAGCCCCTATAAAGGAGAAAGTTATAAAGTAATCGAAATGACAAAATGACAAAAAACATTTTTCTACACCCTCAATTTATTCATGTTATATAAAATAAACCCAAATAAAATAGATCGAAAAATTTTAAAGGAAGTGGTTGAATGGTTGAAGAATGGGAAAGTGATAATTTATCCCACGGACACTTCTTACGCGCTTGGATGCGACGCGACTAATGAAAAGGCCGTGGTAAAAATTTTTAAAATTAAGAGAAGGAAAAAAAATAAGTCTTTGCCTGTAATTGTCGCTGATTTAAAGATGGCGGAGAAATTTTTTATATTAGGTAAAAAAGAAAAAGAATTAGGAAAAAAATTTTGGCGTAATTTTGATGAAAACGCGTCAGAAAAAGGCAAATTATCCATAGTTTTAATGGTAAAAAAAAATACAGTTATCTCTAAATTCGCAATAGCTCAAGATAACACAGTCGCCACGCGCGTTCCGAATTCATTATGGGCACGCGGTTTATCCTTAGCGCTTAAAAATCCTATTATTTCCACTTCAGTTAATTTAAGCGGAATGGAAGCCTGTTATGGTATAAATGAGATAAAAAAATCAGGCATAGAATATAAAAATATAGATTTAATTTTGGATGCTGGAAAATTGCCGTATGTCGCGCCATCGACAATCGTGAGAGTAAAAGGCGGGAGAGTGGAAGTTTTAAGAAATGGCAGCGCGAAAATGCGCATTGCCGCATTATAATTCATGTTAAAATTAAAAATAGAAATTTTAGTTTAAAAAACCAATTTTATGCTTGCGGGATTTTATCACAATAACAAAGGTTCTATTCTCGTAATGTCTGTATTGATTTTATCAGTAATTTTAGGAGTTGGAATATCAATAAGCTCTATTGTATTAAACCAATTGAGGCAAGCGAAAAATTTAGATTTTTCAATAATGGCATATTATGCCGCGGATAGCGCGACAGAGGACGCTTTGTATAAAATAAGAAAACTAAAAATGGATGCGATAGATTTGAATGAGAATTATTCTTCAGGCTCTTTTAGCAATAATGCCGAATGGGAAAGAAATATTGCCAGCACAACTCCTTATGTCGGACTTTTGAAAAAAAATAGACCTGTAATAATAAATTTATACGATTCCGCCGAAGATTGCGGCGCGGTGCGGAGAGTTACATATACATGGGATGATTTAACTCCTGGAGAATCCGACCCTGATTTAGAAGTTACATATTATCCATGGAATGTTACCGCGGGAATGATAAAAGTATTGCCTAATGAAGGAGAACAAGAAATATACCGATCTCCGCCAGGACCGCCGGCGAGAATAGGACCTTGGACAGCCACATCTTCTCCGCTTTTGGCTGATACTTGTTATACTATAAGGGTTAAGCCGCTTTATGATGACGCAAATGTTACAATAAGAACATATAGCGATTTGAATTGCGATAAGCATATTGGAATACCTTCATTTCTTACGATTAATTCTCTGGGGGAATTTCGAGGCGCAAAACAGAGATTAAACACGGTTGTATTAAAAGACGCTCCATTGAGCAATATATTTGAATTTGTTATATTTTCAGAAGAACCGATAAAGAAGTGAATAATTAAGAATTTAAAAGCATAATTTTATGAGTATTTTTCAAAAATATATTTTAAAAAATAATCTTCGGATTTTAACGATTCCGCTTGAAAATACTAATGCGGCTACGCTTTTGATATTGATTAAAGTTGGAAGCAAATACGAGCAAAAACAAAAAAATGGCATATCTCATTTTCTTGAGCATATGTTTTTTAAAGGAACAAAAAAACATCCGACTGCATTTGATATAGCAAAAATATTCGATCAAATAGGAGGAGAATATAATGCTTTTACTTCGCAGGAATATACTGGATTTTACGCAAAAGTAAACTGGAAACATTGGGGCATCGCTTTAGATGTTCTTTCTGACGCGATACTTAATTCAAAATTTGATAATGATGATTTGAATCGGGAAAAAGGAGTAATCATCGAGGAAATAAATATGTATCAAGATTCGCCTATGGAATATGTTTCTACGCTATGGAATAAAGTATTGTATGGCAATCAGCCCGCGGGTTGGGATATTGCTGGAACTAAAAAAACTGTTTTAAATATATCTCGTTCTGATATGATTAAATATTATCAAAAGTATTATGTCTCTAATAATACAGTTATATGCGCGGCGGGGAAATTGCCAAAAGATAAAGAAATTTTAATAAAGAATATAACTGATAGTTTTGATTATAAATTAGAAAATAAAAAAAATTGCGAGTTCCTTCCAGTTAAAGAAATTCAAAAAAAGCCGGAGGTTTTATTAAAGCATAAAAAGACGGATCAAACTCATTTAATTTTAGGAGTTAGAGGATATGATATGTTTCATAAAGACAGATTCGCGATAAAATTGTTGTCAATAATTTTAGGCGGAGGGATGTCTTCGAGATTATTTATGGAGATTAGAGAAAAAAGAGGGTTAGCGTATTATATATATACTAAAGCTGAAAGCGATACGGATACTGGATTTTTAGCAAGCGGAGCAGGTTTGGATAATAGAAAGGTAAGCGTGGCTATTAAAATAATTTTAGACGAGTATATTAAAATCGCCGCGAATGGGGTATGTCAGGAGGAGTTAGAAAAAGCTAAGGAATATTTGAAAGGAAAAATGATATTAAATCTTGAGACTTCTGATGAATGGGCTAATTTTATCGCTTCGCAAGAGCTTTTAAGAGGGGATGTATTGAGTTTGGAGGAGATATCCGCTAAGATTGAAAGTGTGGAGATTAGCGATATAAAAAGAGTTGCGGAAGATATATTTACAAACCAAAAGCTTAATTTAGCGCTTATAGGTCCATTTAAAGACAAACGGAAATTCGAGGAAATTTTAAAGTTTAATTAGTTAGTGTATTTATCGTTTTTTTAATATATGCTTCTATTGATAAAATTTTTAATATTTGCGTCATCCGCATTGATTTTTATTTTGTTTAACGCGATATCATTTAGTCCGCGATATTTTTTTTTATGGGGAGCTTTGATGATTATTATAGCGATTTTAATTAGTTTTTTTATTCTAAGAAAAAAAACTTGTATTTTGGATAAATTTCTTTTTATGATTTCCCCTATTTTTTTTATATTATCTTCGCTTTTTGCCAGTATATTTTTAAATAATTCGATTTATAAATTTATTTTTTTTATAGCGATTAGTTATATTATTTTTTTATATTTGGAAAATTTATTCGCGTATTTTCACGCGCCGGCTAAATATAATATATACTCGCTTGAAAATATATCAGGATATATAAATTTAGCGAGTATTTTTTTTATATCATTTGGCGCTTATGGCATAAAAGTTCTTTTTGGAATGAATATATATTGGGTTGTCGTTTTGGCAATAATTACATTCGCAATATTTTTTTTGTTTTATTATCAGATGCTATGGGTTAACAAAATATCTATTTCTGAAACAGGGAAATATTTTTTCGCGACTGGGCTGATTTTAATGGAGATTTATTTGGCGATATTTCTTTTGCCTGGAAGTTTCTATACCGCGGGAGCGATATTCGCGATAGCTTATTATGTTTTAATGGGCATTGTTAGGTTGAAGCTATTAGATAAATTAGACAGAAAAAATATAATCAAATATTTATCAATCGGAAGTTTGATGTTTTTACTGCTTATGATTACAACTCGGTGGATGTGAAAAATAAAAAATCAATGAATTTTAAAAAAAATTTCTAAAAAATTTGTTAAAATAGCCCGACATTTTATTTGTCGCGCGAATTATATGCAAGAAAAAAATAACAATATAAAATCAATTATCAGTTATTTAATTATATCCATATTAGGAGGCATGGTTGGGACTTTTATTATTCTTTTGTATTTAATAAATAGGATAAATGTTGATTTGTCTTTTTTGCCGATACAGGAAAATATTATAAATATGGCGGCAAGGTCGCCTCAAAAAATAGTAGTTGAACAAGACGCGGCGTATGATAAAATTATTGACAATATAAAATACGGCATAGTTGATATATATGATATTTCAAAAAAAGCAGCGCCAATGCTTGGGCTAAAAGATCTAATTGGCAAGGAACAGTTTTTAGGAAAAGGAATAATTTTAACAACAGACGGGTGGGTCGCTTTTTATATAAAAAATGAACAGGCAGAAAGTTTGTCGGATTTAAAAAATTTTAAAATAGTTTTAAGCGAAGATAAGCGCAAAATATATTCTCCTGTAAAGATTAAAAAAGATAATTTTTCAGGCATTGCTTTTATGAAAATTTCCGTTTCTGGGCTTGCTGTTATGCCCCTTGCCGAATCAAAAGGAAATAATGCGGAGAGGGTTATTTTATTAGGGCAAAACGGCATAGGCATAAAGGATATAAATAATACGGTTTATGACGGGTTTATTGGAGAGAAGCGATATTTAAAATCTTCGGAAGCGCTTGCCAGATTATTTCTTGTTAATAATGATTTGAATGATGCTTCGTTAGTTATAAATTTGAAAGGCGAACTTGCTGGTTTTATGAATGCCGCGAATACTGCCATTGCTTCAAATCATATTGACAAGGCATTTAAAAGCATATTGAAATCGCAAGAAATTTTAAGACCATCTTTGGGAATTGAGTATATTGATTTATCAACGGTATTAAGCGATAATCCGAATTTTAGCCAAAATAAGGGCTGTTTAATTTATAAAATTATTCCAGATAGCGCTGCGGCGAATTCAGGACTTAAAAAAGATGATATAATTTTGAAAGTGGAGAATGATGAATTGAAAGATAATAATTTGCCTGAATTGATTCAGGAATATGATAGAGGAACTTTGATCAATTTTGCGGTTTTGAGAAATGGGACAGAAATTCTGCTGCCTGTGGTTTTGAAGTAGAATAAAAATTCATCAATAAAAAAATGGCGATGTTAATAAGGTGAATAAATATAGATATAGAGGCGAGATTAAACTGCAAAACTTCGCTACTCATCAATTTTTCTTAGTTTCTAAGCGCGTTTTCATAGTGTGATGTCCATAACAAACTAAAAAAAAGACGCCACGGAGTTCTGCGTGTCGTCTTTTTTTAGTTTGGCGCTTCTTTTAAGAGAAAGCGTTATTTCATCTATAACGGAATATTAACATTTCGCTCCTAAATACGCGATTGCTCTTGTAATCCCATCATCCGACGGGACAAGTATCTCATTATCTCTTCGCTCCGCTATACGCGATCGCTCTTGTAATATCCCATTCTTCAGTAGTCGCTGGTTTTCGTTTGTAAATGCTCTCAAAAGATTTTATAGCCGCTTTTTCAGAATTGGTATTTCTTAAAACAGGTCTTATGCCGTAAGCCATAATCTTAAGCGCGGCTTCGTCATTAGCATTTTTGAAATCTGGCATTTTCTTATAGATTTTTCCGAACACTTTCAGAGCTTCTTTTTCTTGCGCAATGCTTTGCTGGGAAGGGAAGCGTCCATTGGCGACTTTAATCGCGTCTTGCCAGTCGATTTCAGTTTGCGGCAATTTGTTGTAGGATTTTTTAAACGAATTTAAAACTCCAGCTCTTTCTCCCGCGCCTAATACTTTTGTGGTCGGAGTTCCGTAAGCGATAAAATTAGTCATCGCGTTTTCTGTGGCGGTTGTTGTTCCTGAAGTTTTCTGTATTAGCGATTTTACATATTTAGCTGTGGCGGTTTGTTCCATTGTCAAATTTCTTGTTGCTCCTACTTTTGCGATCAATGTTTCAACTTTCGCGGATATTACTTCCGACGCTTCGGAGATTATGGTTTTTATTTTATCAGCGAAGCTGGAAGTCGGCGCGGATGCGGTGGTTTTAGCCGTTTCGGTCGGGGCGGATGTTGTGGTTTCTGTAGTTTCTGCTATTTCTGTCGAGGTGGTCTGGGTCGTTTCCGTTGTTCCTGTTGTCGTTCCTTGCGAAGGCGTACTTGAAGAACTTGGCGGAGTGTATGACGAGGAAGTTCCGCTGGATGTTGTGCAGGCAGTGCTGGAAACGGTTACCGTGAATGTGTTAGTGCCTGTTCCTCCGGTAACTTGCAATTCCGAATTAGTATCTCCGCAGATAAATGTGGACTGGAACGATGAATCATTACTTAATGTTTTTCTGTCGGAGGAACGCAAAGTCAATTGCCCTCCGTTTGACATCGTAACACTGATCGTTCCCGCTCCGGGCGTGATGCTATCCACTATGGACCCGTTCATTACAGTTATATTAACATCAGGATCGGTAAGATCTATCGTTGTATCCGCGTCAAAAATAACTTCATTCGCCGCTTTAGCAGAATTTGCAATAACTAATGGCGCGACAATTAATGCGAAAATCGCGCTTGTTATAATTAGTTTTTTCATAAGTTTTTTATAGTTGTAAATATTTTAAAAATAATTACAACTCCTAAATTAACTTAAATTAGCCTAAACTATTATTATCTTTTCGACTTTGTCCGCGCTAAACGCAGAAAGATAATAAGTTAATTTAGGGGTTAGTCTGTCATTGTGTATTCAATCGTTACAATAACAGGGGCGGCATCTGTGGATCCGCCGTCTCCGACAAGCTTCAAATATTGCGTTGAGCCGTCAAAAGTATTATTTGTTGTCGGGGAGGCAGAATCAATAACTCCTGCTGCAGATCCTGAAGTTGCGATAGTTACAACGCCATTTGCCATTGCGTCGGTATTTCGGGAAGCTGTTATAGTGGAATCTGCCACAGTGATTGCTCCGCTTAAAACAGTTGAAATTTTTGTAACTGTGCATTTTGGCATCATTACATAAAGAGTTTCGGCTGTACTGATGTCTGCCATTCGGACAGCCATTGTGTTGGTTTTTGAGGCAGTCGCTAATTGCGCGGCGGTAATTCCCGCGCTTGCGCTAAGGTCGGAAGTTGTTATTTCGCCGTTTTTAATATCAGCGCTCAAAACCATAGAATCTGTCAAAGCGCCTTCTGTTATCGTAAGAGCGCCGCTAACATCTAAAATGCCGTTTAAATCAACAGTAGTTGCGGTGATTTCAACTTCGGTATCAGCGTCTATATCTAATTGTCCATCTACGGAAGAATAAATTTTAAGAGCGGTATCCCGCAGGTTAATTTCATTTGCAGCGCTCATTGTTAACGCGCCACTTACGCCTAATGTGCTGTCCAAAGTTACCGCCTCGTCAATATTTAATGTTCCTTGTATGGTAGTCATAACGCCTGTATCTGCAATTTCAATAGAAGTAGCTGTTGATGTTCCAATACTAAGAGCGCCTCCAGTAGCGGTGTCTAAACTATAAGCGGCAGGGATGGTTAGGTTGCCTCCAACTGCGGTAGCTCCTGTAGTTCCATTAACGATAAATTTATCTGTATTAACAGTAATGCCGCCGTTTAGAGCAGCTACTTGGGTTGTGGTAAGCGCGCCTGCGCCTGAAACTATAAATGCGGTAGTGTCAACAGTTAATCCTTCGTCAAGTTTTTGCGATGCTGTCCAAGCGCTCACATTATTTAAAGCGGCGATTGTAGCCGCCCAGCTTGGCCAACCATTTGAATCCAAGGTCAAAACAAGTCCATCAGTGGAAGAAGCGAGTCGTACCCAATCAGTTCCGTTATAATAGGCTATATCACCTGCGGCTTGGCTTGCTAAAGCGATATCTGTGCCATCAACTGAATTGTCAGCGATAGTCACAGCCCCCGCGTCGGAAATGGTTGCGTCTCCAGACATTGCGTTCCAAGCAGGCCATCCATTTGCGTTAGTCATTAAAATAGTCGCGTCAGAAGAAGACGCAAGTTTGGCTAATGTAGTAGCTGTTGATGCGTAGATTAGGTCGCCTGCGGTATAAGATGATAATCCGGTTCCGCCGTCAGCGACTGCCACATCGGTTCCGTCTGTGATATAAACTGTTCCTGAACTATTCGGCAGAGTAATAGTTCTATCAGCTGTTGGATCGGTAACGGCTATGGTGGTTTCATAATCGTTAGCGGTTAATCCTTCAAAAACAAGCGGAGAAGCGCCTGCGACAGTGCCGGTAACAGTAATTATATCCGCCGCCGCATCGCCTATAGTAGCCGCTCCGTTAAGAACAGCAGCGCCTGTGATGGTCGTCGCGCCAGTTAAAGTGGAAGCGCCGGTAACTGCTAAAGTTCCGCCGATAGCGGTGTTTCCAGTTAAAGTGGAAGCGCCGGTAACTGCTAAAGTTCCGGCTGTTGTAATATTTGCGCCGATTGTTGATGCCGCTCTTACAACTCCAGCGATTACAAATGTGGCAATGACAGAGCATGCAACGATTTGCAAGGCTGTTTGCGATTTAATAAATTTTTTCATAAGTTTTTTGTTCAATTTAATTGCGTTTTTTATAAATAATGTGTCGATTCGGCAATGGCAAATACTATTAAAGTTTTAATAATAAAATTATTGTCATTATTTTTTATTTAATTTAAACGCAATTTTTTATTCGGTTTTATATAAAAAGGGTGTTTTTATTAGGATTTTGGGAAACCCATCGACTTTTTTTAATCCTAATTAGTTTCAAGGGGACTGTCGCCGAATGCTCCTTTAGTCATAAATTTCCAGATTTTGAGGCATAATTTTTCAAACAAATTTTGCGGTTTAGCCTAAGCTAAGCCAATAAATTTTTTGGAAAATTTGACCGAAATATGGGAATTTAGGACAAAGAGGCATTCGGCGACAGCCCCTTTTAGCCCTCCTTGATTTTAGTCAGTTAAATCTATAGAATCCCAACCGCGACTGCCAGCTTGATTGCAGATATATAATTTGTGGTTGGTATGATCTATAATCATTCTTCCGCTTTCGCTTATATTATCGCAGTCGCCTGCTACAGGCGCTCCGCTTTCTGAGTCAATTTGCATATAGCTGTTTGTCCCGTTATTCTTTTGTCCTAAATCTAATGTTGACGCTGGCGTTGTTGT
>JAZDNE010000011.1:0-8304 GCA_043800235.1 bacterium
CTGTCGCCGAATGCCTCTTTGTCCTAAATTCCCATATTTCGGTCAAATTTTCCAAAAAATCTTTTGGCTTAGCTTAGGCTAAACCGCAAAATTTGTTTGAAAAATTATGCCTGGTAAATCTTGCAATTTATGACTAAAGGAGCATTCGGCGACAGCCCCATACAAATTTTAAATTAACACAAATTAATGACGCTTTTTTTAATTTTTACTCCCCTCAGTCGCCTTTTTATAAATCGTTTTTCTAATTGCGTCCATCGTTTTCGGATTTTCGCGGAGATATTTTTTTGCGACTTCCCTTCCAACTCCTAATTTTTCATCTCCGAAAGAGTACGAATTTCCGCTCTTTTTTACGATTTCATGAGAAACGCCAGTATCTAACATGTCGCCCGCTAAAGAAATTCCCTCGTTATACATAATATCAAATTCCGTTGTTTGGAACGGCGCGGCGACTTTATTTTTAACGATTTTAACTTTGACGCGATTGCCAATTATTTTTTCTCCTTGTTTTATCTGCGCGCTTCGGCGAACCTCGATTCTTACTGAACAATAAAATTTTAAAGCTGTTCCTCCTGTTGTGGTCTCTGGATTTCCAAAATACACGCCGATTTTCATTCTTGTTTGATTTATAAATATGACAACAGTATTAGTTTTGCTTATTACGCCGGTAAGCTTTCTTAATGCCTGACTCATTAAACGCGCTTGAAGTCCCATATGGCTATCGCCCATATCGCCTTCAATTTCCGCTCTTGGCGTTAACGCCGCAACGGAATCAACAACAATCACATCAACTCCGTTTGAACGAACTAATGTTTCCACAATTTCAAGCGCCTGTTCGCCTGTATCAGGTTGCGAGATTAAAAGGTTATCAATATTTACGCCAATTTTTTTCGCGTATTCCGGATCAAGCGCATGCTCAGCGTCAACAAACGCCGCTATTCCTCCCATTTTTTGAACCTCTGCTACAACATGTTGCGCTAAAGTCGTTTTACCAGATGCTTCTGGACCATAAATCTCAATAATTCTTCCTCTTGGCACACCGCCAACGCCTAATGCCAAATCCAAAGAAAGACAACCTGTAGGAATCGCCGCCACATTCATCTTTTTTGCTTCCCCGAGTTTCATTATCGCCCCATCTCCAAATTTATCTTTAATTTGAGAAATAGCGGTTTCCGCAGCTTTAAATCTTTCTTTATTATCCGCTGTCATCAGAGTTTGTTCTTGTTTTTTTTCAGACATAATTTCAAAATAACCAAACACCAAGAAACAATAACTAATTTAAAAATTCACTTAATTCAACTAATAAAATGTTTATTAGTTGAATTAGAAATTTTAAGATGTTGTGTTTTGGTTATTGGTTATTAAAAGCATCTTATGGACATCACACTCCAAAACCGCGCTCCATAAACTGCCAAAATTGCGAATAACTAGTTTTTCGTTTAGGAAAATCCTCTTCGTATCTGCTGATATATCTGCGGTTTTCCTAAAACTTGCAAAACTTCGTTATTCATCAATTTTTGATAGTTTCTAAGGGCGCTTTCATAGCGCGATGTCCATAATTGTAATCTAATTTAAATAATCCAATCTCATTATTCTCTATTACCAATATTTTTCTATATACTACATTCTCCTTGCTATATTTTTTTTTTGCGGAAATTTTTACAATATTAATTCCTTTTTTAAGGTCAAGCTCTTCAAAAAAATCGCCATCATGCATGCAATAAATTTCTTTATCGTTGATAAATACTTTTACTTCTTGTTCTGTTTGTCCTTTAATTCCTACTATAAATTCTTTTGTTACAAAATCATCATTCGGCGCTATTATTGTCAATTTAGGCGGACTTATAATATTATATCCTATAAAATATAAATATGCTACCGGACATAATAGCAAAGCAAAAATTAACAAGTTCTTTAAAAAACATGGACTTAAAATAAAATTTTTAATTTTTGTTATTAGAAATCCTTTATCAAGATTAAGATTATATAATTCTTCTTGCGTTCCACGCGACTCATTTATGGGGAAAAGAAGCATATTTTTTTCGCCAACATTAAGAAATTCCGCGTATTTTTTAAAAAATTTATCCCTATAAATTCCTTCTGGGAGAGAGGCAAAATCGCTTTCTTCAAAAGCCTTTAAATATTTTGCGTCAATTCCTATCATAATGGAAATCATATCCAAACTCATCCCTTTTTTTTCTCTCTCGGATTTTAACTGTATTCCTATATTATTTTCTTCTTCAATTTTTTTAGAAATAAAAGAAACCATACTTGTATTAAACAAAGATATATTTATGTGAATTATTCTTTTATCACTTCCCTCGGCTTCGAGCCTTCCGCATGTCCCACTATCCCTTGTTCTTCCAATATGTCAATAATTCTCGCGGCTCTTGAATACCCAATTTTCAGTCTCCTTTGCAAAAGCGAAGTTGAAGCTCTTCCCGCGCCATAGATTATTTCTTTTGCATCTTCAAGCAAATCGTCATCATCATCTCCTGAAGACGCTCCCATCGTTTTATGTTTCGCCTCAACAATGCTCGCATCATAATTCGGAATATCTTCCATATTATCCTTAATAAACCGCGCTACCCTCTTTGTTTCCATTTCGCTAATAAACGCTCCTTGCAATCTTTTTGGCTTTGATATTTCAGCAGACATAAAAAGCATATCTCCCCTCCCAAGCAATTTTTCCGCGCCTGAACTATCCAAAATTGTTCTTGAATCAGCAAGAGACGCCACACTAAAAGCAATCCTTGCTGGAATATTAGCTTTAATCAGTCCTGTAATTACATTAACCGACGGTCGTTGTGTCGCTAAAATCAAATGTATGCCAACCGCCCGCGCCATTTGCGCTAATCTTATAATTGCGGCCTCAACCTCTGCTCCGGAAGTGCTCATTAAATCAGCTAATTCATCAATAATAATCACTATATACGGCATATGTTCTATTCTTTCGCTATTATATGATTCTATATCTCTCTTCCTTGCGTTAGAAAGAATTTCAAATCTTCGTTCCATTTCACAAATAGCCCATTTCAAAGCGTTAACCGTCTTTTTAACTTCTGTTATAACCGGCGTAATCAAAAAATTTATATCATTATAAAAAGTAAGTTCTACTCTTTTAGGATCGACTAAAATAAATTTTAATGTTTCAGGAGTATTCTGATATAGAAGGCTTGTAATTATTGTGTTAATACAAATTGTTTTTCCCGAACCTGTGCTTCCGGCAATAAGCAAATGTGGCATTCTTGCTAAATCCGTCATCCATGGCTTTCCTGACACATCTTTTCCCAAGGCAAGCATTAAATTAGATTTTCTTGTTTTAAAATCTTTAAACTCTATAATTTCTTTTAATCCAACAATAGCAATTTTTTGATTAGGGACTTCAATGCCAACTAATGCTTTTCCCGGAATAGGAGCTTCAATTCTAATCGGATGAGCGGCTAAAGCCAATGCTAAATCATTATGCAAAGTCGTAATTTGTGAAAGTTTTATACCCTCTGACGGCTTAAGAGTGTATTGCGTAACAGTAGGACCAACATTAACTTCTCCCATTTCTACATCTATTCCAAAATTTTCTAAAGTTTTCCTTATAATTTCGCCGCAATTTTTTATATCCCCGCTCATCGGTTTTCCTCTTTGATCATCCAATAAATCCGCAGGCAAGTCAACTTTTTTATAAAGTCTTTTCGGAATCAATTCCTGTTGCTCTTTTATATTTTCACCGTCATCCTCGCTTCGTATGTCTTTATTCCCATTATTTAATTTACAATTTTCAATTTCTAATTTATTTTTATTAAAATTTTCTGCTATACCATGAGAGATGTTCTCATTTTCAGCATTCTCCGCGTATTCTTCAACATTTTTTCTCCTCCACCTCCACCAACCGATAAACTGTCTTATTTTTTTATACGGCCAAGTTATAAGAAGAGCTTTTTCTTTCACTGTCCATATAGATGTATTAAATGCCAGTAAAATTGAAATTACAAAAATCGCAAAAAAAATAAAGAAAGTCGCGATAGTCCCCATTACCGCCATTGGATATTTTGTTAAAGTTCCTGTATATCCTCCGCCGACCTGAATAGGCATTAACTCTTCTAAAACATAAGAATAATACGCCTCCTTTATTAAATGAACAATGCCAGGAAATGAAATCAAAAAAAGAATTATTCCCGCATAATTGGAATTTCGAATTTCATATTTTTCAGGATATAAAAGAATATATGCCAATATTAATAAAATAACGGAAAATATAGCTCTCGTCGCGCCAAATACATTTGTAAGCGCCGTATCTGTCCATATTCCAAATTTTCCAGCAAGTCCGAAAAGGCTTAAAAAACTTATGCCACCAATAAGAAATAATAAAATAATAAAAATGCCCCGTTTTGTTCCTTCATCAAGTTCGCGGCAACCTTCAATAAATTTTTTAAATTTACTTTTTCTTTTTCCTCGCATAAATTAAGTAAGCGCATATGCAGAGCTATGGACATTGCGCTATGAAAGCGCCCTTTAGAAATGGCAAAAATTATTATTCAACACAACATTTCTCATCTGAGTCTGCGCATTTTTCGCATTTTCCCGAGGTACAATCAGTAACCGAACAATCGCAAACCCCAGAATAGCATCCCCTGCACAAGGTAGTAGATGTCCAAGGACAAGGACCACTCGACGGATTATAGCAATTTTGATAAATATCTTTAACTCCAGATCCGATATCGCCCTCATAAACGCTTTCTAAATCAAAATCCCCATGCTTTATAATCGCTTCTGTATTATCAGGATACCCGTCAGGCTCTTGATCCTCATCTTTTTTTTCGACCCAATAACTCACATACGAAGCGCTTGCTTCTTGTTTAGAAGCGGAAATTTCAATCATTTTTGGATTAAGATTTACGCAATTATGGGAAGTTTTGACATTTTCTTTGTCTATTATATCTACCGCGCCAGATCTTAAAGAACTGCTCATCATTAATTTATCAAACTCCGCTGTTACCGGAGTAGATTTGTCTAATCCCGCGCTACTTTGATTAGGCGTTCTTGAAATTATATTTGGCGCTCCTGTTTCCATCTCATCGCCTGTATAAAACGACCATCCATAATCATCTCCTTGTGTTTGTTGCATCTGAGCGATTCTTTCTGTCGCATCTTTTACTGCAGCAGTGTCGCTATATTTGCATCCATTTGTCGTATCGTCGCAATTACTTTTATTGTCATTAGAGCAAATAATTTCCTTAGTTCCGTCTGCGCATATAGCCATTAGATCGTTTTCATTAAAATAATCTTTGCCACTTTGATTAACTGTATTGCCATTTCCGGGTCCCTCTGCTTTTTCATTTTTATTTCCATCTAAAGAATTAGAACACATATCCATTACGCCAGAATTAAACTTCGCTTCAGGATAATTTTTTCCAGCGCTGTCTTGGCAAAGATTTATAGTATTTCCTGTCGTTGTACAACTTAAAAAATTATCGCGCGACGCGCACCCGCCATCATCCGCGCAGTTAGCCGCCAGCTCTCCCGCTTTTATAATAATTTTTAATTTTTTTTCTTCAGGAAGGCAAAATATCGCCTCTCCGCAGGAATTAAATCCGCAAGGATTTGCTGGTTTAAATTCCATTGTTTTGTATTGGTTGCTGAATAAAAATTCGCCAGCTATTTTCGATTCGTTTGCATTATTAATTTCAAAAATTTTTATAAAATAATTC
Source organism: bacterium (assembly GCA_043800235.1). GTDB lineage: Bacteria > Patescibacteriota > Patescibacteriia > JAZDEU01 > JAZDEU01 > JAZDNE01. Next base: position 5,703 of record JAZDNE010000011.1, read on the forward strand.
GCCGAAACAGGATCAATTGCCTCGTTAAAATTTATCTGTATAACCGCGTTTATCGGCCAGTCTAATCGTCCGCCTTTTTGAATATCCGCTCCTGTATTTTTATCCGCGCCAGATGTTTTAACGGTTAAACTAATAGATTGACTGCTTGATTCCATTTCCCATCCATTCGCAATCTGGGATGCCATAAACGCGGTTAATATTATTTTATTGTTAGTAGTATCATCGACTCTCGCATTTATTTCATAGCTTTGCTTCTGATTTACCATAGCCGCAATTTTCGCGGAGAGGCTTGTTAATGTTTCATTATTATCCTTTTTAATATCTTCGCCAAAAATATATTTTGTATTATTTATAGTTATAAAATTTCCTTCCACTTTTCCATCAATATTTATTTTCCATGAATTTCCTGCAACCATATTTTCCCGTTCAAAGGTAAGACCGGGAAAAAAATCTTCTAATTTATTATCAACGATAGTTTTATCAGCTAAATATTTATTATTTAATTTAATGTTCGCTTTTAAATTATTATTTTCGCTATAAATAGTTATTATGAATTCCGCATTTTCCGCGCTATTGTATGTCCCGCTAATTTTCGCATTGCTATCTACTGCCCATGCAATATTTTCAGTATCTTGTTGTTCTTGCTTCTCCGCTGTTCCAATAATCGCGTCCCTCTTAAATAGAGGCATAGCGTTAACAACTAACTCCCATTCTGCTTTTATTCCTTCTGTGGATATTCCTTCCACATCTTTACCATTGTCTGGAAACGGAAAAATACTCGCAACCATCGGCGGAGTAAGATCCAAATTATTCGAAACAAAAAATGTCCATTGATAATTATCAACGGCGCTAAAAGCGCTATCCCCATTTTTCTTTTTTAATCCATTAGCAAGATAAACCGTGTATTCTTCCCCCTCTTCCGAACCGTTTAAATGTTCCGCGGGATTAAACACAAAAATTTTATTGTTTATTGAAGACGCAGTTACATCCAAAACATTCGAAACGCAAGTATCATCATTGATGCATCCATCTCCGTCGCTTGTTTTAAAAATCCTTATATTTGAAAAATTTATACATTTTTCATTTCCTGTTGTTCCGCAGACATCTGCTGTTCTTTTTGTATCTATAATAGAATTAATGTCCATTTCTTCCCTAAAAGTTATAACAATATTAGTATTTTTCGGCACATCTTTTTGTTCTCTTGCGGGATAATGGCTTTCAATTATATGATCGTTTGCCGCGCCAAGATATGAATACGCGCTTGGAACAGGTTCTCCCGCAAGTCGTACTTCTCCATTGTCGCTCCCGAGCATGCGAAGGACAAAACTTACAATGGCGTAAGATGATAAAATTATCAAAAGTCCGATTAAAGAATTTTTTAGTATAGTTTTGGATTGAGTGATTTTATTCTCGTCTCCCCCAGCAGTCATCCAAAGGAATCCCGCGTACATTACTAATATAACCAGTATAACTCCAAGAAATCCCAAAAAGATTCTTATTATATTTACAATAATAATTCTTGGGTCTGTTTTTGTAAGACCCGTTTCTTCTTCTAAAGCAATGCTTGCCTCATTATTTTCTCCCCATACAGGAGCCTCTTGAGCAAAAACAATTTTTACAAAACAAAAAATATAGCCGCTTAAAATAAATATTAAGAGCGTTTTAATTAATTTATTATAGATCGTTTTTCCTTTCAGCATGGGGATTTTTAAATTTTAGATCTTGATTTTAATTTTTATTCTTCTTCCTTTCTCGTCAAATTCATCTGGAAGTTTGCCAGTCTTTTTTAGATATTCTCTTTTCGCTCTAATCTTATTTCGAACTAAAGCGCTTGCTTTTCTTTGATTTTTATTAGGTTCTTTTTCAAAAAATTTTTTTTGTTTTACCTCAATAATTTTTCCGCTTTGCTGAAGTTTTCTATTAAATCTTCTAAGCAAGCTTTCGAAACTCTCTTCTCTCTTTCTTTTAATTTCTTGCACGAGAATTCACCTTCCTTTCTAATTAAACTCGCATTTTAATTTGCGTCTTTTAAATATAAAAATTCGCAAGTAATTGCGTTATTTAGATATGTTATTTATATTTAAAATATAACATCAAATAAAAAAATCGTCAATCGCGGGATTGTCTTTTCAAAGCAATATAGAAATGTCATAGTAGCAAGCGATATAGAAATTTCATACCCTTGCTTAATTATTGATTATTTTTCTATAAATGGGACTGTCGCCGAATAGCAAAATTTACAATTTTTAAAATTTTTTTGGCTTAATAAAGCCTATTTCTCTTATTTTGAGCGTCTTTATCTGGCGCGGGATTTTAAGCGCGTTAAAGACAGTGGAAAGAGAAAAATTAAATTTTTATGCTATTTCCTTTTGTTAAAACGATAGTATGTCCTTTTCTGTGGCTTGATATAGTATTTCTCGCTAAATTATTTTTTTTAGCATATCGGGGCTGTCGCCGAATGCCTCTTTGTCCTAAATTCCCATATTTCGGTCAAATTCTCCAAAAAATTTTTACCCCTTAGCTTAGGCTAAACCGCAAAATTTGTTTGAAAAATTATGCCTCGAAATCTGGAAATTTATGACTAAAGGAGCATTCGGCGACA
>JAZDNE010000049.1:0-4584 GCA_043800235.1 bacterium
TGTCCTAAATTCCCATATTTCGGTCAAATTTTCCAAAAAATCTTTTCCCCTTAGCTTAGGCTAAACCGCAAAATTTGTTTGAAAAATTATGCCTCGAAATCTGGAAATTTATGACTAAAGGAGCATTCGGCGACAGCCCCATTAAGAATTTTATGCCAGAAGAACAATTAAAAAAAAGAGATGCAGAGAGTGAAATTAAACCAGTTATTGAGCAGAAGCCTGAATTATTGAAAATGTCGGAAAAATTTGATCGGGTGGGAGTAAGTTTGGAAAAATTGCGGGAACGAGAGGCGGCGAATGCTGAAATTGGGGAAATAAAAATTGGAGCGGTTGGAGAGAGCGCGGAGGAATGCAATGTCATTGAAGCAGAAAACGCAAAAGAGGACGAGCGATTAAAACAGGAGGTAAAAGATTTTTTTAGAAAAATTATTTTAAATAGCAAAGAACCTGAACGGCAGGAAATAGAAGCGGAGTTAAGGAAAATTGCTATTGAAAACGAAGTTAAATTTGATGAAATAATAGATGAGTCATATAAATTGCGCGATGATATTGTAAAAATAATACGAAGTAAAAAATTTAATGTAGGTATTTTAGGGAAAATTGAAAAATGGCTTGGTTTAATATTTCCAAAAAGCAATGAATTTTGCAAACAAGTGGCATTCAGATTGACAAATGAAATTAAGGAACATTGGAAACTTCAATAATAATTTATATGAAAGCAGGTCTTCATATTTCAATCGCTGGCGGGATAGATAAAGTTCCTAAGAGAGCTGATGATTTAGGTTGTGAATGTTTTCAAATGTTCACGAGAAATCCGCAGGGCGGAGCTTATGACGCAAAAGTTCAGTTAGATGTCTTAAAGCGATTTAAAGAAAATTGCAAGAAATTTAAAATTACGGATTATTATATTCATTGTCCATATTATATAAATTTAGCGTCAAGCAATAATAGAATTTATTACGGAAGCGTAAATTCGATAAAAAAAGAATTAGAAATAGCCGATTTGATTGACGCTAAAGCTATTGTCGCGCATTTGGGAAGCGCGAAAGATTTATCGGAAAAAGAGGCTATAAAAAAAGTGATAAAAGGAGTGGATTTCGTTTTGGAAAATTATGAAGGCAACGCCAAACTTTTGATAGAAATTTCAGCCGGCGCGGGAAAAGTTATTGGAAGTTCTTTTGATGAAATTGCGGAAATTATTGATGGCGCGCGAAAGAATAAATATATAGCTGTATGTTTTGACACCGCGCATAGTTTCGCGTCTGGATATGATTTAAGAACTGCCAAGCGAACAAAAAATGTGTTCGCTGAATTTAATAAAATAATCGGATTAGATAAATTAGAACTGATTCACTGCAATGATTCTAAAAGCGATTTAGGATCCCGTATCGATCGGCATGAAAATATAGGCGAGGGTAAAATCGGAATAGAAGGCTTGCAGGTCGTGGTTGACTTCGCAAAAGCGCGTAATTTGAATATTATCGCAGAATTGGAAAATGGAAAAAAGAATTTGGATAAGTTGAAGGATATGAGAAAAAAGTAGGTGAATTTTATAATAACGGCGTCTGTTTCTTTTTTTTAATTTCGCCATCTTCAAATATTTTGATATCGCCGTATACGCCATCATAGCCGGGTTTTATATTAAGACGGCGTTCGCGGACGCGTTTTATTCCTTCAATGATATTATCATCGATTTTTTTATTTTTAAAATCTTCAATATCCGTATTCATTAAAATTTCGAGTTCCGCGCCGAAGTTTTTTATAAGGTTTTGATATTCGTTTTGGACGGTTTTACTATTTGTCCCGTTTACGGCTTTTGCTTCGGCAATGATTTTCAGAAGTCCTACGAGGCTGATGAAAGGAATATGTGAATTTTTCTCCTGAGGAGAATTATTCGTCCCTAACCGCTCTTTATTGATTAGGCGAACCGTATCACTCTCTTGAAAAGCGGGTTTATCCGCTAAGCTGCTTACTCTATACGCAACTCCAACTGTTAGAGATTTTTTGCAGATAGGGCAAATCCCATTATGTTTGCGAGTTTCCTTGGGCGAGAAACTGATATTGCAATCTCTATGTCCGTCAAAATGATATTTTCCTTCTTCTGGGAAAAATTCTATTGTCTTTATAAATTTATTTTTGTCTTTATTTTTTATAGTATTATATATTTCATCATAGTTTAGTTTTTTGAAATTAAAAATATTCGCTTCGCGCGCGATATTTGAGGGCGAATGCGCGTCGGAATTTGAAATCAATGCAATATTATCTAACGCGCTTAATTGCCAGTTCATTGCTGGATCAGATGAAAGTCCGGTTTCAATGGCATAAATATATTTTGTCATGCTTCCGAAGCATTCTTCTAAAGAATTAAAACCTGATTTAGAACCGAAAACGGCAAACCATGGCGTCCATGCGTGCGCTGGTATTACCATGCATTTTTTAGATTTATCTAAAATTATTTTTGTCAGTTCTTCCGCGTCTAATCCTAAAATCGGTCTTCCGTCAGAATGGATATTGCCGATTTTTTCTAAGTGAACATTTATTTTGCGCGCTGTTTCAATTGAAGGCGCGAATATTAAAATATGAAGGCGGCGGCATTTATTATTTTTAGTATAAATTAGCGATACCTCTGTGGAAAGTAAAAATTTTACAGGTCGGGATGCATCATACCATACAGTTTTCGTTTTTGAGATAGTCGAGCAGTATTTAGGTTTTAACCTATACAAACCATCCTCCGCAGGTTCTAATTGTTCAGAAATAGCTTTAAACCAAGCGGGATGCGTAAAATCTCCGGTTGCTATAATATCAACACCTTTTATTTTGCACCACTTATCAATATTAGGCAAAGTCAAATCTTTGCTCGTGGCGCGGGAATATTTCGAATGGATATGTAAGTCAGATATGTATTGCATAAAATAATTTTAGCAAGGGATATTTAGTAAGTCAAACAAAAACTTCACATTTTTGTTAGGTTATGATAAAATAATATTGGATTTGAATAATAATTAAAACTAATGGGAAAAAGCGATTAAATAATTTTTTTATTTTTTTATCGCTTGCTTTGTTGTTTTGTTGAGAAATATGAAACTACTAATAACAGGAGGCGCCGGTTTTATCGGCAGTAATTTTATAAGATATATTTTAGAAAAATATTCGAATTATGAAGTTGTGAATTTGGATAAATTAACTTATGCCGGGAACTTGGATAATTTGAAAGATGTAGAGGATAACTGCGGCGATAGGTATAAGTTTGTGAAAGGCGATATCGCCAATGAGGAAGATGTGAGGAAAGCTATCAGTGACGGAATTGATGGAATTGTTAATTTTGCCGCAGAATCCCATGTCGACAGGTCTTTATATGACCCGTTATCTTTTATAAAAACAGATGTCGAAGGGACTTTTGTATTATTGCAAGCGGTTCATAAATATGGAATAAAAAAATATTTGCAAGTTTCTACTGACGAAGTTTACGGCGATATTTTATGCGGGTTTTCAAAAGAAGATGCTCCTTTGCGCCCTTCAAGCCCTTATTCCGCAAGCAAGGCAGGCGGAGATTTACAGGTTTTAGCCGCTTATAGAACTTTTGGATTGCCTGTTATTATTACTCGCAGCGCTAATAATTACGGACCATTTCATTATCCTGAAAAAATTATTCCTTTATTTATAACTAACGCTATGGAAGAAAAAACTTTGCCTATTTATGATGGAGGAACGCAGGTTAGAGATTGGCTTTATGTTTTAGACCATTGTCGCGCGATAGATTTAGTGTTTCATAAAGGAAAATTGGGCGAGATTTATAATATTGGAGCGAATCAAGATCCTGAAATTACGAATTTAGAACTCACTGACAAAATTTTAGAGCTTACAGGGAAATCAAAAAACTTAAAAAAAAATGTTATCGGTTTGCGACCTGGACATGATCAGCGGTATGCTGTTAATTGCGATAAGATAAAATTTTTAGGATGGGAGCCGAAAATATCTTTTGAAGATGGGATAAAGATGACTGTTGACTGGTTTAAAGAGAATGAGAAATGGTGGAAGCCGCTTAAAAGCGGGCAGTATTTAGAGTATTATAAAAAACACTACAAGGCATAATCCGAATCTGCAAATTTTATCCAAATGCCACGAAAACGAATATATCCGAATGTTCGGATGGCAATTCGGATTTTTCGGGGCATACGGATACTTATTCGAGGTATTCGGATTATGGGACTGTCGCCGAATGCCTCTTTGTCCTAAATTCCCATATTTCGGTCAAATTTTCCAAAAAATTCTTTCCCCTTAGCTTAGGCTAAACCGCAAAATTTGTTTGAAAAATTATGCCTCGAAATCTGTAAATTTATGACTAAAGGAGCATTCGGCGACAGTCCCTTTATTCAAAATAAGAAAATCATCTCAATGGATAATATCCAGTTATGGACAAATAAGAAAACAATTATTTATTTTTATCTGCTAAAATGAGCAAAAGCCCTATTTGCTTCAGCCATTTTATGAACAGTTTCCCTCTTTTTAACAGCCACGCCTTCTTTGTTATACGCGTTAATAAATTCCTCCGCTAATTTAATATCCATAGATACACCCTTCTTC
>JAZDNE010000072.1:0-13807 GCA_043800235.1 bacterium
TATTTTTATATACGGAAGAAGAATGGAAGAAACTTGCGGAAAAGTTAGCAAATCTTCCGATAAGCCAATCGAATACGCGCGCGTTCTCTCGTCTAATGCTCGCTGGCGCGATGGATGTTTCTTTGGATAAGCAGGGAAGAATAATACTCCCTGATTATTTAAGGAAATACGCGGAGATGAATAAAAAAGTTGTTATCGCGGGACTTTATAACAGGTTGGAAATTTGGGATGAGGCGATATGGGAAAAATATAAGTCTGGAACTGAAAAAGCAAGCGAGAAAATAGCGGAGCAGATGGGAGAACTTGGAGTATGAAAATAGAATTAAGAAGGATGAATTGAGAATTAAGAATTAAAATGGAAGATGTCAAATTAATTCCAAAATCCAAATTATTCCAAATTGTGTCAAATCAATTTCAAAATCTAAATGGGACTTATGCCGAATGCTCCTTTGGTCATAAATTTCCAGATTTCGAGGCATAATTTTTCAAACAAATTTTGCGGTTTAGCCTAAGCTAAGCCAAAGAATTTTTTGGAAAATTTGACCGAAATATGGGAATTTAGGACAAAGAGGCATTCGGCGACAGTCCCCTTATATCTTTTTTATAAAGCAACCCATTCTCCGCTCCGACTTTTCCAATCACGCTACTCGTATTCAAATTTCCTAAATCCAAAGATTTTTGCGTATCTCCTTTATACATTTCCAAACCCGCTATAAAACTCGAACCAAACGCATCCCCCACTCCTGTAGTATCAACCCTTTTGACATTTATCACTGGAGAATAATAAATCTTAACGCCGTCATAAGCAAAAGCGCCTTTTTTCCCATCTGTTATAACCGCAATGCCTGAATTTTTTTCATAAACCATCTCATATAAATCTTTTAGCATTTTTTTTACATTATTTTCGCATTTTTTTCTGATGCCGATTATAAGTTCAGTTGCCTCATCTTTATTTAGTATCAAAACATCCGCTTCTTTAAGATATTTTTCTAATCTTCTATAGCCCGCTTCTAATTGTCTCTTGCCAAGATTCCACGCGACTTTGCGCTTAGCATTTTTTTTGTAATTAAAAATTTTACTTACAACATCTTTCTCCCAATTCTCGCTTAAAGATGTTATATATATCCATTTTGGAGACGCTTCTTCAAGCTCATTTTCAATCGCAAGCGCGACATTCGCACCCCTATATGAAAAAACAACATGCTCTGATGTTTTTTTGTCCGTAAGCACGAAAGAAAACCCTGTGGCTATGTCATTTTTTATTTGAACAAATTTCGTGTTCACTTTATTTTTTTTTAAATTGCAGATTATGTCCTTCCCGGCGCCATCATTTCCAATACTTAATAATGTCGCGGTTTTATATCCTAATCTAGAAAAACAAACCGCCGCGTTTTGCGCGCCACCTCCAAAAGAAAAATTCGCAGTGTCAATTTTTATTTTTGCCCCATATTCAAATCCTAAAAGCTCAAGACAAGTCGGATCATTATTTGGATTATTTAAAATTTTACCGTCAGATGTATAGAAAGTAATATCTTGAACCGCTCCGCCGATTGTTAGAATGTCAAATTTATTTTTCATATTGATAAATATTTATTTTTAAAAACTTCTAATTGATTTAATAAACGATCGCATTCTTTCCCTATTTTACCATATTGCCTCTGCTTGCTTTTAATAGCAAGCAGTTTTTCTTCCGCGCCTGGTATAAACTCATGAATTTGTAATTTTTCTAATTCTCTTTTAACCCCAAGATGTTCTTCTTGTCGCGCTAAACTGGAAAGCAATCTTACAATATCATCACTGTTAAAACATTCTACTCCCGCAATATTTTTCAACCTCCTTAATAAATATTCTATTCCATCATTCGCGCCATTTCCAATATTTTCAGATTCGCAAATTTCAATAACGCTTTTAGGATCATCTATTTCCCTTAATAATTTTTCAATTGTAGCGTCATCCAAATTTTTCGCTCCAAATAAAAAAGGAACAGCTTTTTTCTGCGATATTACACGCCCTTTCACCATTCCCAACACTTCGCCGAATTTATACTCTTTGCCAGCCGAATCTCTAACTATATTTTTTAAATTTTTAAAAGATACCCCTGTCGCCTCGGATATTGTTTTTATTGACAAATATTCTTTGAAAATATGCGGATTATATTGCCGACGCAAAAAAAGATCAACAATTTCATCCGCCATATAATAATTTTTGCATCCAGCATTTAATGGCTCTTGCGAATTCTCTGAAATCAAATTTTCTATTTCTTCTTTTTTAAATCCATAAATTTTCGCAATCTCGCCAATCGTCATATAAATTTCATCTTTATATTTTATCGCGCCGCTATTAAGTTTCTCCGCATTAGGAATCTCATTGCCTAATTCCATAACTACATCCAATTTTATATTTAATTTTTCCAATAATTCCTGAGGCAACTGATACTCTTCTGTTTTTCGCTCATTTAAAGAACTTTCTGACTTATCTTTTCTTTCTAAAAGCCTTGCCCCTTGTTTAAATTCTTTAATCCCTAAAATATTAAAAATAGCGCAAGGTTCTTTGCTTGGATCTCCAAATTTATCCTTAAATTCAACAAAATAAGCGTCTGAACCTTTACCGTCTGGACGCAAAACTCTTCCCGCTCGTTGAGTGGCTAAATCCAAAGATCTAATAGGTCTTAAATGTATGCTAAATTTAGCTTTTGGATTATCCCATCCTCTATTTAAAGCATCAACATATGTAAAACAATCTATCTCTCCTTTTTCAAACGCTTCATAATATTTATCTCTCTCGTCGCTTGAGATATCGTCGCCGATATATTGAGCTCTTGCGTTTCTTTTTTCTTTATTTTTCGGATCAATAATTATTCTTTCGTTTAGCATTGTCGCTATTTTTTTCGCATGAGCGATATGATCTCCCGGTAAACAGGATATAATTCCGCTTATTCCTTTCTCAATGAAAGATGCCGCAATATTAACACCAGCTTTATTTCGAGCTTCTTTGTCTAATGCCTCTAAATTTTTATACTCGCCGTTTGGAGTTATAGTTTCTCCGCTAAATTCAAAATCCGTATTATATAAAAATCCCCTCGGATGCGCGGCTGTGCCTAACTCGATTCCTTCCCGAAGATTTAATTCATGTATAAGCTCAGGAAAAAGATCCTTATTTTTATCTTCTTCAAAACGATTGCCCGTAGCGGTTAATCCAATAATTATAGAATTAGATATTTGATCATTTTCTTTATTCTCTTTTTCTCTATTTTTTAAATTATTCTCTTTGCCTGAAATAATTTCCCTAAGTTTAGCGCTCGTTTTTTCTCCCAAAGCCTTATCCGCCTCGTCAAAAATAATCAAATCAAAAGCGCAAGCGTCTATTTTTTCTTGTTCCATTAGATTGATGAATGACTGATCAGTTGTAACAACTGCTTGCCCGGTTAAATCTTTATTCTTGCTATAAAAAGAGGTTGTTGAAATATCAGGAGCAAATTTCGCGAATCCTTTTTTTCGATTTCCTTCGCTGTCAAAGCCTACTGTTTGCTTTACTAAATCTATTGTAGAAGTTACTACCAAAGTTCTAATAGGAGCAATCCCATATTCTCCCTCAAAATCAGATAAAGCTTTAGTTAATTCCACGAAAATAGCGGTCTTTCCGCTTCCAGTATGCATAATAATTCTGCCTCTTTTTTTGCCGCGATTTAAAAAATCCAATAAATCTTTAAAGCAATCCTGCTGATGCTCTCTTAGACTCCCCGCGGGATTTTCCGTTTCATAAGAATCTATATATTTCTCCAAATTATTCGTCATTCGAATATATTTTCGCGCCGAGACAAATTCTTGTCCCATTTTTTCCGTCTCTTCTTCTGAAATATTAAAATTATCTTCATCGTCTATTTCAAAATTTTCTTCTCCGCTTTTCGCGGAAAATTTTCTTTTCAAAGCTAATGTTCTTAATATTTTTAAATATTCTTCATATCTAAACGGATATTTTTCTTTTAATTTTTTCTCATCTTCAGCTAAACTTTCTTTCGTTCTATTTTCATCATAAAAAAAATCAGTGCCTAAAATTTCTTTAGCCGCTTCCATTTGCCCATATAATTGCTCTGGCGATTTTCGTTCCATATTCTAATTATATACAAATATTGTCATTTTGTCCATAAAAAAAGCCACTTATCGAATTATTATAGCGCCGCTTCATATTTTAAGAAATATGAATAATTGCTTAAATTCAACATAAATGGCTTAAAATTTGAGCGTTATTAAGGGCGTGTCGCCAAATGTGCTTTTTTACAAAATTCTGAAAATTTTCAGGCTTTATTAAGCCAAAAAAATTTTCAAAAATTGTAAATTTTGCTATTCGGCGACTGTCCCATTAAACTAAATATTAATATAAAAAAAACCATCTTCCTGTTTGTGTTTTCCAAAAATTAAATATTCTCCGAAAATTTTATTAAAAAAAACAATAGGAATGTTCATTTTTTCAGCTGTTGCTTTAAGTAAATTTTTTATATCATTCACTTCTGCGCAATCGGCTAAAATAATCAACAAATCAGGTTTTGGATCTATTGATTCAAATCTTTGATCCGCCAACCAATCACCATAAGCTCTAAATCCGATGATTTTATTTTGAAAATACTTAAATACCGTTGTATTTTCAGCTAAATATATATCATCTAAACCTATCAATTCATTTTCATTGCATGGAATGAGAAGCGCTGACGCTTCCAATTCAACCTCTATAAAAATAACTTTCATTTTTTATCTCCGTATTGTTTTTTTTTAAAAAAGATCTATTTTTTTTCTTATAATTTTATAGCTTACTCTAAACTTAAAAAAATGTCAAAAAAAATATTGGCAAATGTTTGACATATTTTTAAAATATGCTATTATAATAATAATTTACCAATTGAAGATCTTTATTAACCTAAAGAAAGCGCTTATCATCTGACTATTATACATAAAATTATTTTATATATAACACAGAAGATAAAAGCTAAAAAATGAAAAAGTATGAAAGAAGATCAAGCATTTGTAGAAAGTATCGTAAAAGCGATCGTATCGCGCCCTGAAGATGTGACAACAGAACGAACTGTTGATGAAAGGGGCGTATTGATAAAATTAAAAATTAACCCTGCGGATATGGGTTATGTAATTGGCAGAAAAGGACAAACCGCAAGAGCTATCCGCACTTTATTAAAAATTGTTGGCGCTAAAAACAACGCGAGAGTAGGTCTTCAAATTGAAGAACCAGAAGGCGGCAGAGGTCCAAGAATGATTTCATCAGATGTATCAACCGATGCCGTTGATGATCTGAAAATATAAATAAATCTTTTTATCAATAAAAAACAAAAGCCACAATAGTGGCTTTTGTTTTTTCCTATGAAATTCACAATCCTAACAATTTTCCCAGACATACTCAACTCCTATTTTTCCGAAAGTATTATTAAACGCGCGAAAGAAAAAGGAATAATAAATATAAATACTATTGATCTAAGAAATTTTGCTGAAAACAAACATAAAACAACCGATGATAAACCTTATGGCGGAGGCGCGGGAATGATTATGAAAATTGAGCCTATCTATAAAGCGCTTGCGAAAACCAAAGACGCAGAGTTTCTCTTATTGCGAAAAAAAAACGCTCGCGCGACTGGCGCTCAGCCACGCAATGGAAAGACAAAGTCACTAAAAAAACGAATCATTCTCCTAACGCCAGCAGGGGAAAAATTTAATCAAAAAACTGCGAAAAAATTTTCAAAATACGACGAACTTATATTTATTTGCGGAAGATATGAGGGCATTGACGCCAGGGTGGAAAAATTCGTTGATGAAAAAATTTCAATCGGCGATTTCGTTTTAACAGGAGGAGAACTTGGCGCTATGGTAATAATAGATTCGGTTACTCGCCTTTTGCCAGGAGCGCTTGGCAACAAGGAATCATTGAAAGATGAATCACACTCAACCGAAGGAATTTTGGAATATCCTCAATACACCAGACCGGAAATTTTTAAAACAACGGACGGTAAAAAACTTCGCGTCCCGAAAATCCTCTTTTCAGGAAACCATAAAAAAATCGCCGAATGGCGAGAAAAGAAAAGAAAATTTGGAAAAATTATGCCTCGAAATCTGGAAATTTATGACTAAAGGAGCATTCGACGACAGTCCCTATTCGCAATTTTTATAGTTTATGGAGCGCGAAGTCATAGTGTGATGTCCATAGGACAAAGAGGTATTTCATGGGATATCCAACTCCTACCGCGCTTGATGCAAGATTTGTTCTGGATGACACGCAAAATATTCGACGACAACCGCTTTATTTACTTTTAAATTTATCCAACCCTATCTTAAGTCTACTTAAACACTCTTCTTTACCTAAAATATCCGCTATTTCTGGAGCTCCGCCAGGCGTAAATTCTTTTCCTGATAATGCAATCCTAACAGGCCACATAACTTGCCCTGTTTTTAAATTCATCTCCTCGCATAATTTTAACAATAACTCTTTAATCTTCTCCTCATCCCATTTTTCAAGCGCAGTGAACACTTCAATTGTTCGCAGGAGTACTCTTAGGGAAATTTCCATATCAGTCTTTGATTTTTTATGAGTATATAATTCTATACTATACTCAGGCAACTCAAAAATAAAATTTATCATTTCAGGCATATCTGCAGGGACTTCAACCCTATTATGAAGCAGACGAGAAATTTTTTTCATCGGAAAACGAACAAATGTTTGCTCATTTTTTATTTCATAAAAACCCTTCACAAACTCATGAAAATCGTCTAAACTCATTTTTCTTAAATACTCCCCATTCATCCAATTCAATTTTTTATAATCAAAAACTGCGGGGTTTTTATGTATCTTGTCAACCGAAAATTCTTTTATAAGATCGTCTATGCTTAAAATTTCCCTATCGTCTCCGGGATTCCAGCCCAATAACGCCACATAATTTATGATCGCCTCTTTTGTATATCCTTTTTTTATAAAATCATCCATCGCCACATCGCCAGACCGCTTGCTTAATTTTCTATGATGTTCGTCCGTTAACACAGGCAAATGCACATACAAAGGCGGTTGCCATCCGAACGCTTCATATAATAAATTAAATTTCGGCGTTGAGGATAAAAATTCGCTTCCTCTTATAATATGGGAAATTTTCATCAAGTGATCGTCTGCAACATTGGCAAAATTATAAGTCGGATATCCATCCGATTTCATTAAAATTTGATCTTCCAATTCATCGCTGTTTACTGAAATTTTCCCATAGACCAAATCCTCAAAAGATGAAATTTCCCCTTCCGGCATCGCTTGCCGTATCACATAAGGCTCCCCTTTCGCAATTCTCTTTTTAGCTTCTTCCAGCTTTAAACCTCTGCATCGCTTATCATACCGCGACGCGAGCTTCATTGCTTCTTGCTCTTTTCTAAGATCTTCTATTCTCTCTTTTGAACAAAAACAATAATAAGCTTTGCCTTTTTCCACCAACTCTTCGGCGTATTTTTTATAAATTTCCAGCCTCTCGCTTTGAACATACGATCCGTAATCTCCACCGATGCTGAATCCCTCATCAATACGGATTCCAGCCCACGCCAAAGTCTTTAGAATTATTTCTATAGCTTCCTCATTATATCGCGCACGATCAGTATCTTCTAATCTTAAAATATATGTTCCCTTATTATGGCGAGCAAATAAAAAAGTGTACAAAGCGGTTCTAAAATTACCGATATGCATGTATCCAGTTGGACTGGGCGCAAATCTTGTTCGAACTTGATTAACCATATACTTTTACTTTAGACTATGTGGGCATGAATGTCAAAAAATAAATAATTTTCCAATTTCTAATTTCTTAATTTCTCAATTTCTATTCTTTTAATAGCCGTCTCTATAATAGCGCGCAGCAACTCATCATAATCTATCCCAGCGGCTCTCGCAGCCATAGGAAAATACGATGTCTTAGAAATTTCCGGCGGAAGAAGCCCGGCCGGTGAATTAACTTCTAGAACATACACATTCTCTTTATCATCGCAACGAAGGTCAATTCTGCACCAATCTCTTATTTCTAAAGCGACGCATGTATCGGCGCATATTTTTTCCACCTTATTCTTTAACTCATCAGATATCCGCGCCGGACAAATTAAATGATGAGTTTCAGACTGCTCCTCAAAAATCCACTTTACTTCCAATGAATCCATTGGAAGATATTCTTTTGGAAGCAAAGAATGGTCAGGTTCGATAATCGGCAAAGCCAGAGGAGGGTTTCCAAGCATAGCGACAGAAAATTCTCTCCCTTGCAAAAACGGTTCTGCCATAGCCGGCTGATTAAATGTCTTAACGCAAAATTTTACCTGCTCAATCAAACCTTTCTCATCATAAACAACGCTTTTATTTGTAATACCCGCGCCTGATCCTTGTGAAAGCGGTTTTACAATTATAGGAAATTTTAATTTGCCATCAAATTTTTCCTTCCCAGTTTTAAAAATTTGGAAAGGAAGCGTCGAAATATTATTTGCCGCTAAAATTTCTTTCGCTTTTGCTTTATTAAGCACTATCGCCTGCGTCAAAGGAGAAGAACCAGTATACGGAATTTGGAGCATCTCCAGTATAGCCGGGATTTGACATTCCCTGTCTTTTCCATAAATTCCTTCCGAGAAATTAAACGCCAAGTCTATTCTGCTCTTATTTCTATAAAGTTTCAAATAAGCTTTCTCATCAGCCTCTATCGGAATAATAGAATACCCTAACGCTCTTAAATGTTTCACAATTTTTTTTATTACTTGCGGATCGTCAAAATCGGTTTCTAACTGTGTTATTGGGTTGTTTGGATCTGGATACGAATGGCGAACATTGTATAGAAAAGCAATTAACATAAAATCAAGATGCAAAATACGGAATGTAATTCAAAATGTAAAATTTAAAGCCAGCGCCATTTTAAATTTTGCATTACAATTTTAAATTTTGCATTAAACTATTCTCTTCGAATATATTGCCTTATCATCACCTTCACCATAAAAATCCCGTAAAACCGCTTCTTTTTCATATCCGTTCCTTTCGTAAAAAGAACGAGCGGGAATATAACAATCGCGAGACGATGTTTCAATATAAATATGACAACCTCCCATTTTTCTGATTGCCTCTTCCGCCTCTTGCAAAAGGCGACGACCAATTCCTAAATTTCTATATTCGTTATCAACCGCTATCCAGTATATATGATAACTTCCTTCTGTTCCTAAATCAGGACCAAAACAGATATATCCCAAAATTTCTCCTGTGTATTCAATAAATCTGAAATAGTAGCCGCTTTTATCTCCCTTAGCAAGCCTCTCCTCGACTAATTCAATGGCTATGGAAATTTCTTTTTCGGAAAAACATTTTGAAGATCCTGTAATCTGCGCAATCAATACTTTATCTTTCATTTCTAATTTGGAACGGAAAGATACTTTATTACAATCAATATTTTTATTCATTTATATCGCCCTCCTCTCCCTTAGCCGAATTTCCATTACCATTTTTTCCGCTAACATCCCTAACAGTATTAGCAATAAGCCGTTTTAAAATATCAGTAAATGATATTTCATATAGATCTAAAATATAAGAAATGGCGCACCCGCATTCCTTCGGTCCAAAAGCGGGATTACTATTGCAATCAATAAAATAATACCTGCCAGAAGAATCGAGTCTAATATCAAATTTTCCATAATCCGCCATTCTTGTGACCTCAAAAGCCTTTCTAACATATTCCTTAAGGACAGGGTCAAAATATTTTTGATAATGAAACGCGTCTAAATTGCTTCCTTGCCATAAATCGTCAAAAGTGGCAAAAATATATTTTTCATTTTTTTTATGGAACACCTTCTCGGCAAAATAAACCTTTCTATTCAACCCTTCTAAAAGTATTGCTGTTATTTCTCTACCAACTATAAACTCCTCCACTAAAACAGGTTGATTGTATGTTTTTATAAGAAATTTCAGTCTTTCTCTTAGATGTTTCTCATTCTCTGATACAGCGTCTTTTGTTATTTCTACAGCGCCATGAATTTCATTTAATTTTGAAATTAAAGGAAAACGCAAATCTGACGCGATGGGGTCATTGGGCGTATTAAAAAGCTGATAATTCGGCAAAGGCACTCCTATTTGTTGAAGCAATTTTTTTACTAAAAATTTATTATAAACCAAAGATTCGCCTAAAATTCCAGCGCCTGTATATGGAATATCCAAAAGCTCCATTACCGCTGGAATAGTTGAGGCTAAATATTCATTTCCCTTTACAGAACCTACTAAATTAAAAACCATATCAGGTCTGTCTTTATTCAAACTTTCAGGCAAAACAGCATCGCCAGGATAAAAAATTGTTTCAATCCCCATTTTATTAAGATATGAGGCGACTGCTTTCGCGTCTTTAAAAGCGTCTTTCTCGGTTATATATTGCGCCTCTGTTGGAAAATATTCTCTTTTAACTTCGCTAAAAACTAATCCAGCCCTCTTGGGCATATAATTATTATTTTTTCCTTCTTCCATATATAATTTTAATTTTGACAAAATAAAAATCAACACCTAAATAAAGCGCTGATTTTTTATCCCACTTGGGTATTAGTAAATTTAATAATTATTGATGATGGTTCATCAGAGCCAAGCTCCATATATTTTTATTATATTCTTTTAAAGAAAAAAATCAATACCCCTTATTTTTTCCCTAAATTTTCTTTTATTTTTCATATTGACAAATTTTTTTAATGGGATATTATTATAATATAAAAATACTTAAAATAATATTGCAAGCTATCAAAAATATACTTTATTATTTTTGAAGCGCAATTCAAATGGAAGAAGATACCCCTTCGCTAAAAGAAAAAAATAAAAGCCCGAGAAAGGCGGGCGGACAAAAAAAACTATGAAACTAATGGGCCACCCAATAAGTCGGCTTTTTTTGTTGCTCTAATAAACTTGCAAAAATTTAGTTTACTTTTTTAAGAGGATATAGGAATGTTTTAAATAAATCTCAACGCCGATATGTCCATTATCTTTCTTAAAAAAACAACAACCTTAATAATTGCATAAATTTTAAATTATCTATATATGCTTTTAGTAAAAATCAGCGAACACTTAAAATCGCTTTCTCTAAAATCGCCGTCGATAAAAAAACAATTTTATCCCTCAATGGAAGAAGAAAAATCATCTTCTCGCGCGCTTATCGACCCTCTCTTAGAAGATACCAATAAAAAAGTAAAGGGACTTGTGCATAAATATCCTAAAAGAGTTTTAATCGAATTGGCGTTAAGTTGCGCCGCTTATTGTCGCTTTTGCACAAGACGAAGAGAAGTTTCTGATGTAAAAAAAGGAATATTAACAGCCGCGGATATAGGCAATATGGCTAATTATATAAAATCAAATCCGCGGATAAATGAAGTGATACTTTCAGGCGGAGACCCCTTAACAGCTCCTAAACTATTAACATACGCTTTAAAAAAATTCTCAGATATTCCGCAAATAAAAATATTGAGAGTGCATACAAGAGTGCCTGTTTGCGAACCGAATCTTGTCACAAAAAAAATATTAAAAGTTCTTTCCGCCGCGGCAAAAAAGAAAACCTTATATTTAAGCGTCCATTTCGAACATCCTGACGAATTAACTCCAAAAACTATAAAAATCGTCAAAGCCATTAGAAACACAGGGGCAATAATGCTATCGCAATCAGTTTTCTTAAAAGGGATAAATGATTCTTATGAAGTATTAGAAAAATTATTTTCTTCGCTTTCCGAATTAGGAATTAGACCTTATTATATTTACCGTTGCGATCTTGTAAAAGGCGCGGAACATTTTATCGTGCCAATTAAAAAAGAAATTGAAATTATGACTAAACTTAGAAAAAATATTTCTGGGATTGCGTTTCCGCAGTATGTTGTGGATACGCCGAACGGTTCTGGAAAAATTCCAGTTCCTCTTGGATTTTGGAAATGCGATTACGAAAATTTTAAAGATTTTGAAAATAAAAAAATAGAAATGTACTAAAAAAAACCTGCTTTTTAGCAGGCTTTTATACAATTTAAAAAACTTTATTCATTTTTAACTTATCAAAAAATTATATTCAACAAACTTCATAAATCTTCATAAATCGGAAACTTCATTGTCATCTCTTTAACCTCATTCTTAACTTTGCCAATCAATTCCTCATTATTTACATTATGCAAAATATCGGAAATCCATTTGCCGATAATTCTCATTTCGCCTTCTTTCATTCCGCGAGTTGTTAAAGCTGGCGCGCCTAATCTAATTCCTGAAGGATCAAATGGAGAACCTGTTTCAAATGGAATAGTATTTCTATTAGTGTATATATCAGCCATCGCCAGAGCTTCTGACCCGATTTTTCCAGTTATTCCAATATTTCTGCAATCAATCAACATTAAATGGTTATCAGTTCCCCCAGAAACTAACCTCAAACCATTTTCCATTAAAATTTCCGCCAAAACTTTCGCGTTTTTAACGATCTGTTTTTGATATTCTTTAAATTCTTCTGTCATAGCCTCCTTAAAGCACGCCGCTTTAGCCGCGATTATATGCTCCATCGGACCTCCCTGCATACCGGGAAAAACAGCAAAATCAATTCTCTGCGCTAAATTCTTTTTTATATTTGGATGATACTTTTCTTGATATCTATCATTTTCTTTACAAACTATAATAGCGCTCCGAGGTCCTCTTAAAGTTTTATGCGTTGTGGTTGTCACTATATCCGCGTATGGCGCGGGATTCTGATGAAGCCCTGCCAAACATAATCCGACAATATGAGAAATATCCGCCAACAAATAACCGTCTATTTCTTTTGAAATTTCATAAAATTTTTCAAAATCTATTTTTCTCGGATACGCCGTAGCGCCCGTAACAATCATTTTGGGCTTTTCACGCAATGCTATCTCTCTTACTTTCTCCATATCAACTATTTCTGTCTTTTCATCCACCCCATAATAAACAAAATTATAAAGTTTTGAAGAAAAATTCGCTTTGCCACCGTGTGTTAAATGACCGCCATGAGCCAAATCTAAAGCTAATATTTTATCGCCAGGCTGAAGAGTGGCATAATAAGCTTCAAAATTAGCAGGACTTCCCGCGTTAGGTTGAACATTAGCATGTTCGGCATTAAAAAGTTTTTTAGCCCTCTCAATAGCCAATGTTTCAATCTGATCAATATATTGATTTCCTGTGTAATACCGCTTATACGGGTATCCTTCCGCGTACTTATTGCTTAATGGGGTGCCCATAGCTTCTATTACCGCTTCGCTCGCGTAATTTTCCGACGGAATCATTACTAACCCGTCTTTCTGCCGAGAAATTTCCTGTTTTATTAAATTATATATCTCTGGATCTTGTTGTTTTAAATTTTTCATAGTATTTATCTTTATTTTATTCCATATCCTAACCAAAGTCAACAAATTCGCGCTTTGTCAAGACGGGATATGGTAAAAAAATTTATTTAATGATATATTAAAAATATATGGACGACACACTCTAAAAACGCGCTTAGAAACTATCAAAAATTGATGAATAACGAAGTTTTGAAAGTTTTAGGAAAACCGCAGATGTATCAGTAGATATAGCTGCCACAAAACAAATTCTGGGATTTTGTAAATCATTAAAATTGTTCAATTCTCGTTGCATGAACGAGGCATTGCCTCGTTCCTACAACCAAAATTTTCAGGGTTTTTGTTTTGCGGTATCTATACATAGAGGATTTTCCTAAACGAAAAACAAGCTATTCGCAATTTTGGCAGTTTATGGAGCGCAATTTTGGAGTGTGATGTCCATAAACAGGAGGGCACAATAATCGCCCTTTTAA
>JAZDNE010000084.1:0-6366 GCA_043800235.1 bacterium
AGAAGAATAGCATCTTAACAAGCTATTTTTTGTCATTTCGACCGTATGGAAAAATCCATTGAATTTAGGAATTGACTAATCTAAGCGATTTCTCACCCAGCCTTGCGGAGTTCGAAATGACAAAAAATATTTTTCTACACCATCAAATTAGAAATTTATTTATGTCTAAAATTATAACTTACAAGAAAAAGATTGAAGAGTTGCTAACAAGGGGAGTAGTCGATGTTATTGTTAAAAAAGATCTTGAAGAAAAATTAAAATCGGGAAAAATGTTGCGAATAAAATACGGAATAGATCCTACTGGTCCTAAAATTCATTTAGGCAGAGCTTCAACAATGAGAAAACTTGCCAAATTTCAAGAATTGGGGCATCAAATTGTTTTAATAGTCGGAGATTTTACGGCTCAAATCGGAGACGCGTCTGATAAAACAAGCGAGAGACCGATGCTTTCTTTTAAAGATGTTAGAGAGAATATGAAAAATTATTTGTCGCAAATTGGAAAAATCTTGGATATTAGCAAAGTGGAAGCGCGATATAATAGCCAGTGGCTCGGCAAACTTAATTATTTTGATATCTCAAAGCAGGCGGATAATTTTTCAGCGGCAGAATTATTGGATCGAGAAAATTTTTCGAAAAGATTTAAGGAAGGCGTAAGAATATCTCTTCGCGAGATGTTATATCCTTTAATGCAAGGATATGACAGCGTAGCTATTAAGGCGGATGTAGAGATAGGAGGAAGCGATCAATTATTTAATGTTTTAGCGGGAAGAACTTTGCAGCGCGCTTATAGCCAAGAGCCGCAAAATATTATTACATTTAAACTTATGGACGGAACAGACGGGAGAAAGATGAGCACGAGTTGGGGTAATATTATTTGCATTGCGGATCATCCGAATGAAATTTATGGAAAAATAATGTCTATGAAGGACGAATTGATTGTCCAATATTTTGAACTTGCCACCGACATCCCTATGTCAGAGTTAATGATAATCGCAGAAGATTTAAAGAGCGCTAAAATCAATCCGCGCGATCTAAAAATGAGATTGGCGCGCGAGATTATTAAATTGTATTATGATAAAAAGGCGGCATTGTCGGCTGAGGAGAATTTTAAAAATATTTTTCAAAAAAAAGAAATTCCGAATGAGATGCCGTTTTTTAAAACTGCAAGAAAAAAATATACCGCGATTGAGTTATTGGTGGAAATAAAATTTGCTTCAAGCAAGGGCGAAGCAAGACGATTGATACAACAAAATGGCGTGAAAATAGATGGAAACATTATTCAAAATGGAGATGATGCTGTGAATATAGGCAAAGAAGGAGTTTTAATTCAAAAAGGGAAAAGATATTTTGTAAGAGTTTTTAATTAGTTGGTAAATAATTTTATTCTGATATTAGAATACTATGTGTCCTAATATTGGAAAATTTTTTAAAAGTATGTTAATTAAAGGAGGAAGAAGTTTCGATTTAGTTCGTTTTTTTGCGATTTTTTTAGCATGGATAATCGGAGCGTGGTTTATTATTTACAATAATAATAAAATTGAAAGAGAAGGATTATTTATGTTTGATAGGGAGCTTGGAATTGAAAAACAAGATAAACTTACTAAATAAAAAGTCGTTTAAGGGGGCTGTCGCCGAATGCCTCTTTGTCCTAAATTCCCATATTTCGGTCAAATTTTCCAAAAATCTTTTCCCCTTAGTTTAGGCTAAACCGCAAAATTTGTTTGAAAAATTATGCCTGGTAAATCTTGCAATTTATGACTAAAGGAGCATTCGGCGACAGCCCCTTAAGAAGCGACAAGCGAGATAAAATAGAGGCGGGGACCATAAATTTCAAAGATTGTTTTATTAAAATAGCTTGTCTAAAGTTCAATTTTAGATTTAAATAATTCAGAGAAACGATATCGTTTTATTGATTTTTTTATTTTTAATTTTTTTTAAAAATATGTTTTTACCACAAGTCTCAAGCGAAGAAATTAAAGAAAAATTTCATGATAAGATAAAAAAGATTAAAGATGAAGAATTGGAAAAATATACTAATGAAAAGGCATCCGTTTTAGGATTGCAATATATTGATTTAATCCAATTCCCTATAAGTCCTGACGCAATATCTGTGATAGAAGAAGAACAAGCCATTCAAACAGGGGTGGTTTGTTTTTTTTATAATAGGGAAGAGTTTAGGATAGGATTCTATAATGAAAATAATTTTGATCAAGTTAATGAATTGCTTAAAAAATTAAAAATGAAACTTCGGGCAAACGGAGAGCTTTATTTTATCTCGGAAAATAGTTTTTTGAAGGCTTTGAAAGTATATAAGGCTATCCCAAAAATTAAAAAGCCGTCTTTAGGAGTTAAAATTAGCGGAGAGGACATAAGCAGATTTAAAGAGGATGTAAACGATTTTAGAAAACTTGAGGATAAAATAAAAGATGTTTCTTTAACTGATTTAATGACATTGATTATAGCCAGCGCTCTTCAAGCGAGATCTTCAGATATACATATTGAAGCGGAAGAGCAAGATGTTAAAGTTAGATTTCGAATTGATGGCATATTGCATGATACCGCAGGCATAGAAAAAGAAAAATGGCCTAAATTGATAGCTAGAATCAAATTGATTTCAAAATTAAAATTGAATATTGAGAACAAGCCGCAAGACGGAAGATTTACAATTTTTTTAACAGAGGGAAATATTGATGTCCGTGTTTCAACATTGCCGACAGCATTTGGAGAGAGTGTGGTTATGAGGCTTTTGACTTCAGGGGCGCAAGGATTGACATTTAAAAAATTAGGTTTAAGAAAGAAAGCGTTTAATGATTTATCAAGAGAGATTAAAAAACCGAATGGCATGATTATTACAACAGGACCTACGGGAAGCGGCAAAACCACAACATTATATTCTTGCGTTAAAGAATTAAATTCTCCAGATATAAAAATTATTACTCTTGAGGATCCAATAGAATATAAATTAAGCGGTATTAACCAGAGCCAGATTGATGCCGCGAAAGGATATACTTTTGCGAAAGGTTTAAGATCTATTTTGCGTCAAGATCCTGATGTTGTTATGGTTGGAGAAATTCGAGATGACGAAACTGCGGATATCGCGATAAACGCGGCATTAACAGGTCATTTAGTTATCTCTACTATTCATACAAATAGCGCGTCAGGCGCTATTCCAAGATTTTTAGCGCTTAACGCTAAGCCTTATTTATTAACCCCCGCGTTAAATGTTATTATCGGTCAGAGGCTAATTCGTCGGATTTGTACGCATTGCAAAAAGGAATGCGAAATAAGCGAGGACGAGAAAGAAGAAGTTAAAAAAGCGCTTGCTGAAATTCCGAAAAACTCGGAAGAAAGCATCCCATGCGATTTTATCGCTAATTTAAAATTTTATAAAGGAGAAGGATGCGAGAAATGCCAGAATTTAGGATATATGGGACGGATTGGAATTTATGAGGTTATGGTTGTAGATGAAGAAATTAAGTTATGTATTTTAGAAGCAAAGGATATCTCAGAATATAATATCCAAAAAATCGCTCAAAAAAATGGCATGATTACTATGCGTCAGGACGGCATTTTAAAAGCGATGGAAGGAATAACGAGTTTAGAAGAGGTGTTTAGAGCGACGAAGTGATTTTTTATAAAGCGACAAAACAAGAAACCAAAAAAGTAATTTATGGATAATAAATTATCAGTTTTATAAGATAAAAAAATATATTTTTAAATTAACTAAACAACAAGCGAAAGAAAGATTGGAAAAATTAAAAAAGCAGATGCGCGAAATTGATTATGCGTATTATGTTTTAGATAATCCGATTGTAACAGATGCCGCAAGAGACAGTTTAAAGAGGGAAATAAAAGAAATTGAAGATGAATATTTTGATTTAATAACTTCCGATTCGCCTACGCAAAGAATCGGCGGCAAGGCTTTGGGGAAATTTGAAAAACATAAGCATAAAATTCCAAAATACTCTTTCGACGATATATTTTCGCGGGAAGAAGTTGAAGATTTTGATAAAAAGGCAAAAAGATTTTTAGAACTGCCATTAGACGCGCCGATTGAATATATATGCGAGCTTAAAATCGACGGTTTGAATATGTCATTCATTTATAAGAAAGGCATTTTGGAAAAAGCGGTGACGCGCGGAGACGGCGCGATAGGAGAAGTTGTTACTCATACAGCGCGCGCGATTAAGAGCGTTCCGTTGAGATTAAACGAAGATATTGATATTGAAGTAGGCGGAGAAGTATATATGCCGAAAGAAAGTTTTGAAAGATTAAATGATGAACAAAAAAAAATCGGCGGACAAATTTTCGCTAATCCTCGAAACGCGGCGGCGGGAACCGTGAGACAATTAGATCCTAAAATAGCGGCAACGAGAGATTTAGCCGTATTTTTTTATAGCATATATGGCGGACTGGAAATCAGCGCGCAAGAAGATGTTTTAAAAACATTAAAAAAGTTAGGATTCAGAGTAGAGCCGCATTATTATGTTGTAAAAAATATAAACGAAGCGGAAGAATATTTTAATAAAATTCAAAGCCAAAGGGATAGTTTTGATTATGAAATTGATGGGGTTGTGATAAAAGTTAATTTAATTGAATTACAGAAAAAATTAGGCAGAACAGCTAAATGCGCAAGATGGGCGGCTGCGTATAAATTTCAAGCTGAGCAAGCAACAACAGTTGTGGAAAACATTGATGTCCAAATCGGACGCACCGGCGCGCTTACGCCTGTAGCGCATTTGCGACCTGTGTTTGTCGCAGGTTCTACTGTGCAACGGGCGACTTTGCATAATCAAGACGAGATTGATCGTTTGGATGTTCGAATAGGAGACACGGTTGTTATACAAAAAGCGGGGGATGTTATTCCTGATATTGTTCAGACGCTTGTAAAAATAAGAACTGGCAAGGAAAAAAAATATCATATTCCTTCGAAATGTCCTGTTTGCGGTTCGGATGTTATAAGAAAAGAAGGAGAGTCCGCGTATTATTGTTCGAATTTGAAATGTTTTGCCAAACATAAAGAGCAGTTATACCATTTTGTATCGCGCAAGGCGTTTAATATAGACGGTTTAGGACCGAAAATAATTGATCAGTTAATAGAAAATAAATTTATAGAAGACGGGGCGGATTTTTTTAAATTAACCAGTGATGAGCTTCGTCCATTGGAAAGATTTGCCGAAAAATCGGCGGATAATTTGGTAAATGCGATAGAAAAAGCAAAGAATATCACATTAGGAAAATTTATTTATGGTTTGGGTATAAGGCATGTGGGAGAGGGGACGGCTTTAAAATTGGCAGAGCATTTTTGTAGTTTAGAAGAACTAATAAGGGTAGCGAGAGGAGAAAAAGATGGTGAAGAAGCAGGAGAGGGCAAGAATGATGAGCGGCGAAAATTAGAAATTGATAAGGCGGATGATGGGATAGATAAATTATTTCCCCGTTTATGTGAGGTTGAGGATATAGGGGATGTGGTTGCGGGGAGCGTCGCAGATTTTTTTAGAGATAAAAAAAATTTGGATTTTATAAAAAAATTGATTGATGTTGGCGTTAGGATTGAAAATTTTGCGATAAAAAAAATTAGCGGCGCGTTAGCTGGAAAAAATATTGCGGTGACAGGCGTGTTGGAGACAATGGGACGAGAGGAAGCGAAAATGAGAATACGGGAAAGAGGAGGACATTGGATATCTTCTGTGTCTAAAAATACTGATTATGTAGTTGCCGGAAATAATCCCGGTTCAAAATATGAAAAAGCAAAAGATTTAGGGATTAAAATAATAGATGAAAAAGAATTTTTGAATTTATTGCGGTAAAAATAAAAAGTATGCTATAAAGCATACTTTTGATTAGTAGTACAGTTGGGACAATTTTTTTTCGCGCTCCAATCGTTGTTTGAGGTTTTATAAAATTTTTTTCCACACTTAATGCAATATTTATATGTGCTTAAAATTTTATAAGCGTTTAAACAATGACTACACCTTGTCCGATTAGCTTTTTTCATCGAGTTTATTCTTGTCGATGTGGCTTGAATCACGGTAAAAGGCTCGCCACATTGGATGCAAAAAATTTCTTTTTTTGGTGGTATTAGTTTGTCCACATTTAAGTGGACTTGATGATTATTGATATCTATTGCAGTAATGATATCCATTTACCCCTCCTCCTCCTTATTTTTTTAAAACAGATTATATTATTTTATCTTTTCATTTTAATTTTGTCAAACATATGAAAATATTTGTCGTAGCCAAATGATAATGTCATAGTACAGCCAAATAGAAATGTCATACCTTGCTAATTTTTGTGTCATAATAGTTTAGATAGTAATTTATTAATTTAATACTAATCTAAACAAAACTATGACTCAAAAATTAA
>JAZDNE010000088.1:0-2269 GCA_043800235.1 bacterium
GTCATAAATTTCCAGATTTCGAGGCATAATTTTTCAAACAAATTTTGCGGTTTAGCCTAAGCTAAGCCAAAGAATTTTTTGGAAAATTTGACCGAAATATGGGAATTTAGGACAAAGAGGCATTCGGCGACAGTCCCTTAAAGCATCTTTTACTACACAGTAAGTATTTATTGAATTGTAAGCCCCATTTGCCTTGCTGTCCCTTCTATTATTTTCATTGCCGCTTCAACATTAGAGGTATTCAAATCAGGCATTTTTTTCTCAGCTATTTCTCTAATTTTATCTTTAGAAATCTTGCCTATTTTATCCTGCAATGGTTTACTTGACCCTTTTTGTATTCCAGCGGCTTTTTTTAATAATTCCGCCGCGGGAGAAGTTTTTAAAATAAATTCATAACTCCTATCTTCGTAAACGCTAATTTCAACTGGAATAATATCCCCCATTTGGCTTTTTGTCCTCTCATTAAATTTTACGCAAAATTCTTGAATATTTAATCCATGTTGTCCTAAAGCAGGTCCAACTGGCGGAGATGGGTTAGCTTGCCCCGCGGGTATTTGTAATTTTATAAGTGTTTTTAATTTTTTAGCCATATTAGTAAGAAAATAATCGATAAAAAAACAAAAAACTAATTTAAAATTATTTACATTTCATGTTTATTCGTTTCTTTATTCTTGTTTATTCAAATCTTTATATTTTTTTAACTTGCAAAAAATCTAATTCCAACGGCGTTTCTCTTCCAAACATTGAAACTAAAACTTTTACTTTTCCTCTCTCTTCATCAACATTCGAAACTTTCCCTTCTTGATTTTTAAAAGGTCCGTCAATAATTTTAACAGGAGATCCTTCGCTAACATCAATTTTATATTTAGGTTCTTCAACCCCCATCCTTTTTTGTATATCTTTTATTTCTTTTTCTTCAATAGGCGTAGGAATAGTCCCAGTTCCTATAAATCCTGTTACATTCGGAGTATTTCTAACCACATACCATGAATCGTCAGTAACAAGCATTTCTACCATTACATATCCTGGAAAAATTTTTTCTGTAATAACTTTTCTTTTCCCATTTTTTATTTTTATTTTTTTTTCCGTCGGAATCAATATATTAAAAATCTTATCTTCCATATCCATGGATTTTATCCTCTGTATTAGATTATTGGAAACATTTTCCTCATAACCTGAGTATGTATGTATAACATACCATCTCCTCCCTCTGTCTATTTGTTTTGGCATATTTTTTATTAATTTGCGTTTGTTTAAATAGTGGCGATTTTTATTTAGGATAGTCTTATTATATATTTTTTGCAGAAATACTTTTCTTAAAATTTAAAGTGGATTATCCACAGATAATCGACTGCCATAACACTAACTAATTTAATTTTTATTATTTTTTTAAATTTATCTTACTATAATTTTATCTAACCCAATGGTAAATATATAATCAAGCAAACCTAAAAAAACAGCTAAAACTAAACTTAAAACTATAACTACTATCGTATGGTTCTTTATATCTTTTTTACCTGGCCAAACAACTTTTTTTAATTCTGCGTAAGATTCTTTTATATAGTTTACAAACATATTTTCTTGATTTAGCATATTTAGAATTTTAAATTTAAAAATACTTGCGCAACAAAGTCATGCAATAGTACTTTTATAATAAAGTATTATATCAAATTTGTCAATAGTGCGATGCCCATTTGTGATGTCCATAGTCCATTCTCGGAATGCGTTTTCCATATATGGGGCTGTCGCCGAATGCCTCTTTGTCCTAAATTCCCATATTTCGGTCAAATTCTCCAAAAAATTTTTTGGCTTAGCTTAGGCTAAACCGCAAAATTTGTTTGAAAAATTATGCCTCGAAATCTGGAAATTTATGACTAAAGGAGCATTCGGCGACAGCCCCTATATGCTCATTTTGCGCAGGCGTTTGCTCTTTCATAAAAAATTTGCTAAAATATAAGCATAAATAATTGTAGTGCTTACTTTTTTAGCAAGCATAGCATAAGTTTACATAATATACAAATTTTTATTTTTATCTAATAAAAATTTTGCATAAAAACGAGTTAGCTGAAATATTGTCTTTAAAAATTTTTTCTTTTATCATTTATAAAGAGCCCTTTTTAATTTTAATGGGCAACAAAAAACATATGGAACAACAAAACGAACAACCAATTGAGGCAGTCCAAAGCTCAAAAAATGTTTGGATAACCGTCATCACAATAGTCGTTACTGCCTTAGTCGTTGGCGGTGGAATTTTTGCGTGGCAAAGGTC
>JAZDNE010000090.1:0-4075 GCA_043800235.1 bacterium
AATCCCGCCGAAGTCAGAAATAGCTTCATCGTACTAAATTCAGGTTAATTTTATCTATTATTCCACCAGGCGCCGATTTTACCGGTCAACGCCAAAACAAGAGCTATAAATTCAACGGAAACGCCGATCCAAAACCTAAAATCTTCAAGATTTTTGCCGAGCAAGCCCATTATGATAAGATAAGCCCCTAAAATAGACAGTAAAAGAGCGGCTATTTTGAGAATCTTCCATTTCTTTTTTGTCTGCTCAATATTGATTGGTGATTGTCCTTTGAACGGATTGCCGCAATATGGGCAGGTAAAAGCTTTGTCCGATACATCGCGCCCGCATTCCGGGCATTTTATTAACGCCATATAATTAAATTTTAATGATTAATTATTTACCCCGTACCAAACCCGCAGGTTGTGGTGCGTGGGCTTGCCCCGTAGTCGCTGAGTTTATCGAAGTGTACTACTGGGGATTCGGCTTTTTATTATACAAAACCCGCAATTTTTTCGGTTAATTCGTCTTTCCCTTCGTTTGTTTTTGCAGAATATCTCAAAACCGGTATATCTCGCGCTTCTTCTTGAATCGAAGAAAGCTGTTTTTCCGCGGCGCCTTTAGCTAATTTATCGATTTTGTTTGCAACAATGACAATCTGATGTTTGTTTGCCTCAAGGATTTTTATCATATCCCTATCCAGGGCGGTCAGACCGACATTGGCGTCAATAATCAAAAAAACTGCCCTGGGCCTTGCCTTGGAAAACTCCACATACCAAAAAATCCGCTTAATCATCTTGTTGCGCTCTAATATCGGACGCTTCGCATATCCATATCCGGGAAAATCAACTAAGTAGAAAGAATTATTGATGCGGAAGAAATTCGCTTCACGCGTTTTCCCCGGCATCTTACTTACTCTTACAAGGTCTTTTTTGCCAACTAAAGAGTTAATTACGCTTGATTTTCCCGCATTGGAACGGCCAAAAAAAGCGATGTGCGGCAAATTATCTTTCATACCGTAATCGTCTCCGATAACACCTTTGACAAATTCTACTTTTGATATCTGCATAATTTCTTCAACTTCGCCTCGCCCGTGGCCGGTCTACGGCCGAGGGGACTAAATTCTTGCCCCGAGCCGCAGCGAGGGGTTGATCATTTTTTGTAACCGAGCGGCAGGATGGCGATAGGTTGCTCGTCCCCTCTCAATTTTAGAATCTTTTTAATTTCTGACTCATTGAAAGCACCCACCCAGCAGCTGTCTATCCCGAACGTCACCGCCTGAATCCATGCAAAGCTTGCGGCAATGGTAGCGTCCTGAATTGCGTAAAGATTCCTGCCGCGCATTCCGTATTTGATGGCTGATATCGACGGCAAAGCCACAAACACCAGAACCACCGGCGCATCACCTATAAAATTCTGGTTTAAAGCCGCCTCAACTATTTCTTTCTTTAAATCCAAATCTTTCACCACAATAATTTTCCTCGCTTTCAGGTCGCCGGCCGAGGGGGCGGATTCGGCCGCCTCCAAGATCTTTTCAAGGTCTTTCTCTTCGATTTCTTTCCTTTGGAACCTCCTTACTGAATGTCTTCTTTTAAAAACTTTTTTCATAGTTTGGACTAAATTATTGCCCCGAACCTGCCGAGGGATTGATTATTTTATAGATATTTAAGCAATATAATTTCATCCACCATCTTTCCTTTATACTGAAATTGTTTCGGGACTCTTGCAACTTTCTTGAAACCACGATTCTTGTAAAGACCGATGGCCGGCTTGTTGGTAGAAAAAACAGGTATTTTAATAATTTTTACTTTTAATTTCCTTTTGGCTAATTTTATAACCGAATCCATCAAATATTTCCCCAATCCCATTCCCCGATAACCGCTTCTTATTGCGATATGAAGAGTTCCTATATGATCGGCGCGGCCGGCGCCGGCGCCGACTTCTGTCGAGCCAACGATTATATTATTCTCTTCTGCTACCAAATAAACTTTTTGTTTATTTTTTACCTCTTTTAACTCATCTTTCAGCCAAGCTCTTTCCCCTTTCAGGGAAAATTTTTCTTTCCAAAGAAGCTGTGCATCTTCTTTGATGAAAGAATTGATGAAATCCAAGAATCTCTTTGTGTCTTTTACACTATATTCCGATAATTCTCTTATTTTTATCTTTTTATCGTTAAAAATTTTAGTTACCATTTTCGCTTCGGGCTAAATTTTGTTATTTTATCAGAAATACTTCTAAGGCAAAAAGCACAACGCTAATGGTGATGCCTATCAGAATCACGAATGGCCACCTTATTTTTTTGGTTAATATATTCATAATTTTATCCGAACTAAATTTTCTTAAACCGAAATTTGTTTCTCATTGATTTCAACGCCGACTTATAAATAAATCTGTCGGGCGTCCGAAAGGCGGTTTTTCCCTTTTGCGCGCGGTTTGACGAATACTTTTTCATCTGACTAAATTCTGGTCAATTTTTTGAAATATTCTTCTTTGGCCAGATATTCTTCCTCGTTGCTGAATTTTCTGGTTTTCAAATCCAGTTTTTTTGGATCTGCCCATTCGTATTTATTGTGTTCCCCGGAAAGCTTAATTTCACCACCTAAATATTTCGCCTCATAAACGGTGACTAAAACATAAATTTCCCTGTATTTATCATATCTGCGATACTGCATTACCGGCCCCAAAATTTTATATTTCACCCTTTTCCCCACTTCTTCTCCAACTTCTCTTTTGAATAATTCCTTAATCGGCAATGTTGTTTCCTTTTTTTCTATTCTTCCGCCGGGAAAATCCAAATATCCGGTTTCCCTTTCCGTCAAAATCAATATCTTTTTCCCCTTTTTCAGTATTAACTTGAACGAAGCCATAAAAGTCTCGTATTTTTTCATTTTAGAGTTTACCCTGAATCGTATTGAAGGGTTAAATTCCTGCCCCGGAGCTCGCCGAAGACGATGGTTCGGGGTTAAAAATGGAGTTAACCTTATTTTTTTCACACTTGATCTTTGATAGGGGTTAATGCTTTGTCAATATTGAAGTGTAGTGCAAGCTACCCTGCTCGTGAATACGGGTCTGATTTCCGAACCCTTTTATACGGGGTTATTTCTTATTTTTTTTACCTCCATTTTTAATTTTAAATTCTTTTAACGACAGTTAAACACCGATTTTCCAAACATTCTTTTCTAAAAAAGCTTCAATGGTTTGTCGGTTAGCTTTATTTATAAGATTTGAATGCGAAAGTTTATTATTTTTTGCATAATCGGCAAGTGTAATAATTTTTTTACCTTCCAAATACGCCAATCGTTTATGATAGCTATTTGTAAGCGCTTTCCCTACCATTTCTTCCATAACAACAACTATGCCTTTTTCATCAAATTCTTTGAACGCTTCGTAATACATTTCTCGATCAATAAATTTTATATTTATTGGAACAAATCCTTCTCGCATCAGCAAGTAGTTATTAATGACACGCCCAATACGACCATTACCATCAACAAATGGATGGATATATTCAAAAGTAAGGTGTAATTTCGCTATTCGTTTGATGATATTTTCATGACTTGCAGCATTGTACTCTGCCAGCATTTTTTCAAGACGATCCAGCACTTCTTTTGGATTAGGAGCAATGTGATTTGCAACACGAACATATTCATTGTCTTGCCTAAACCTTCCAGCGACATCGTCGCGGATGTTTGAAATCAACATTTTGTGAAGTAATAAAGTTACCTCAAGGGTAAGTTCTTGTTCCTTAGCTCTTTTATCTATATATGATACAACCCGCGCCAGATTTTTTGCCTCAAAAATTTCTCGTTCGGTTATAAATCTATCCAAATCAATTTGAAGAAGTATTTTTTCAGTTTCT
The DNA here is from genome assembly GCA_043800235.1 of bacterium. Lineage (GTDB taxonomy): Bacteria > Patescibacteriota > Patescibacteriia > JAZDEU01 > JAZDEU01 > JAZDNE01. The sequence goes on from JAZDNE010000090.1 coordinate 3,839, forward strand.
TCAAGAGTAAGAGTGCTGTTTTCTATAGCGTTTGAGTTATATACTTGTTCAGCAACTTCGGTTTCGGCGATAATCTTAATAAGCGCGTCTTTGCCCATAGACGCTTTATAGTATCTCTCGCGAAGAGAATTTATCTTATTAAAAACATTGAGTGTTTTTGCCATATATTATTATTGTATTCTTTTTCACGATTTTGTCAACATAACCGTGAAAAATGGGTAAAAATTGTTGTATTTT
>JAZDNE010000093.1:0-4032 GCA_043800235.1 bacterium
CCTCTTTGTCCTAAATTCCCATATTTCGGTCAAATTTTCCAAAAAATCTTTTCCCCTTAGCTTAGGCTAAACCGCAAAATTTGTTTGAAAAATTATGCCTCGAAATCTGGAAATTTATGACTAAAGGAGCATTCGGCGACAGCCCCTTGTAAGATGCTATTATTCTACAGTCCCATAATGTCCATAGGCGAATTAATTATGAATTTTGCGATATGAATATTAAAATAATGTTATTGTGCATAATAGCGCTTATCGCGCCGACATTTGCTAAGGCATCGGATAAACCTGTTAATGTTTATTTATTTTATGCTGATGGATGTCCGCATTGCAGAGAAGAAAAAAAGTTTTTAGAAAAAATAGAGCAAAAATATAAAAACGCGAGGATTTATAAATTTGAGATAAGCGAGAACGGCAATTCTTTATTATTTCGCAAAACAGGCGAAGCTTTAGGCGCTGAAACCAGCGGTGTGCCGTTTACTGTTGTCGGCAACAAATATTTTATAGGATGGTATAATGATAATACAACAGGATTAGCGTTAGAAAATGAAATTCTTAATGCTATGGACAAAGGTTGCATGGATGTTGTCGGCAACTTGTTAAAATTAGATCAACCAAATAAAAATAGCGCGGCATGCCCAGTCTCGACAGATGATCAAAGCATACCCAAAAAAATACAAACGCCTTTTTTTGGAGAAATCGAAGTTAAAAATTTATCCCTGCCTGTTTTGACAGCAATATTGGGGGTTATAGACGGATTTAATCCGTGCGCTATGTGGGTTTTGCTTTTTTTAATAAGTTTGCTTTTGGGCATGAACGATAAAAAAAGGATGTGGATTTTAGGAGGGAGTTTTATCGTTGCGTCAGGCGCTGTTTATTTTTTATTTATGAGCGCGTGGCTTAATTTATTTTTATTATTAGGGTTCATTTTATGGATAAGAATTATTGTTGGATTTGTCGCGTTTATAAGCGGAGGATATAATTTGCGCGAGTATTATATCAATAAAGACGGCGGATGCAAAATTGGAGAAGATAAAAAACATCGAAAAATTTTTGAGAAGTTAAAAAGCATAACTCATGAGAAAAGTTTTTGGTTCGCGCTTGGCGGGATAATTATTCTTGCAATCGCGGTTAATTTAGTGGAACTTATATGTTCCGCCGGGATCCCGGCGGTTTATACAAAAATTTTGACTTTGACAAATTTAGTTAAATGGAAATATTATTTATATTTAATATTATATATATTCTTTTTTATAATAGACGATTTGATTATTTTCTTTATTGCTATGTTTACTCTCCAGATGACGGGGATTAGCGCTAAATATAGTCGAATTTCACGATTAGCGGGAGGCATTGCAATGATTTTAATAGGGTTGCTGTTGATTTTTAAACCTGCTTGGTTAATGTTCTAATAATGGAATGTCGACAAATATTCTTATGGCATTCGGCGACATTCCCTTATTATGGATTGTTATATTTTATGTTTATGCTTTTTTTATTCCAACTCGCGACAGGGCTTGAACAATATGATCCGACAGCAAAAATGGCGCGGGATTTTTTACAAGGGGAAATTTTTTATATTATTTTTTTATTAGTTATAATAACAATAATTATTTACGCGATTATAACGATATTAAGAATAATTTTTCATAAAAAAACGGAAATATCGAGGAACTTGGATAAAGTTCTTTTTTTAATAACAGTTCCGCGCAAAAAATCTAAAGATGAACAGCAAACGCAAAGCAACGGCGCGCAAAAATTGCAAGAAGATTTAGCGCTTGCGGAAAGTTTTTTTTCGAGCATAGGCGGGTTAAAAGCTGAACGGGGATTAAAATCTTTTTTTTCAGGAAGGAGAGATCATTTATCCTTTGAAATAGTCGCGCATCAAGGAGAAATTTATTTTTATATAGCAACGCCTAAAAAATTAAAAAGTTTTGTCGAACAGCAAATACACGCGCAATATGCGGACGCGCGAATTGACGAGGTTTCCGATTATAATATTTTTATGCCTCAAAGCAAGATAAAGTCTGCCAGTTTGATATTTTCCCGTTCTTTTATGTTTCCGATAAAAACATATAGAAAAACAGAAGTCGATTTAATGAATGCGATAACAAATAGTTTGAGTAAATTAGAAGAGAAAGACGGCGCGGCAGTTCAATTTATAGTTCGTTCCGCCAAAAAAAAATGGCATAAAAAAGGGAAAAATGTGGCGAGTAAAATGCAGCAAGGAAAAAAATTAGAGGACGCGTTAAGAGAAGTTAATTCAAATATATTTTTTAAATTTTTTGGCGGGGTTATTAAAATAGCAAGTTCGTTTAAGGCTAAAAAAGAAAATGAGCCGCTTGGAAAAGCAAAAATAGATAATCATCAACTTTCTCCTATGGAAAATGAGATTGTTAAAGGACTTGAGGAAAAAACAAGCAAAGCCGGGATGGATGTAAATATAAGAATAATAACAGCGTCAACTGACGAAGCGCGCGCCGAAATATATCTTGAAAATATAAAAAACGGTTTCGCGCAATATAATGTTTATGAATATGGGAATGGGTTTAAAGAGAAAAAAGTAAGGAATAAAAATAAATTTATTCAAGATTTTATTTATCGCGCTTTTGATGAAAAAAGAAAGATAGTTTTAAATACTGAAGAAATGGCGAGTCTTTTCCATTTCCCTTTGTCTTCGACAGAAACGCCGAATATAGTATGGCTTAAATCCAAAGGCGCGGCGGCTCCTGTTAATATGCCTAAAGACGGGGTTATTTTAGGAGAAAATACTTATAGAGGAGTTAAGACAACAGTGCGGATTGCGAAAGATGATCGGAGACGGCATATGTATATAATCGGAGTTACAGGTTCGGGAAAATCAGTTTTGATGTCAGAAATGGCAAAACAAGATATAAAAAATGGCGATGGTATTTGCATAGTCGATCCGCATGGAAGTTTGGTTGAGTCTGTTTTAGAGTGTATCCCTCCCGAGCGTGCGGAAGATGTGATAATTTTTGATCCGTCTGACACAGAACGGCCAGTAGGGCTTAATATGCTTGAAGCGCGATCGCCGGAGGAAGCGGATTTTGCGGTTCAGGAAATGATTTCTATATTTTATAAATTAGTGACAGATCCGAATATGATTGGACCAATGTTTGAGCATAATATGAGAAACGCTATGCTAACATTGATGGCTGATAAAGAATTTCCCGGAACAATTTGCGAAATCCCGCGGATTTTTACAGATCCTGAATTTCAAAAATATAAAGTTAAAAAAGTTTCTGATCCTATGGTCCGCGCTTTTTGGGAAAAAGAGATGGCTAAAACTTCCGATTTTCATAAATCAGAAATGCTTGGCTATTTAATTTCAAAAGTAGGGCGATTTGTGGAAAATGAGATGATAAGAAATATTATAGGACAGCCTAAATCTGGTTTTAGTTTTCGCGAGGTTATGGATAAAAAGAAAATTTTGTTGGTTAATTTATCTAAAGGAAAGGTAGGAGAAGTTAATAGCGATCTGCTTGGTTTAATTGTGGTGGCAAAACTTCAGATGGCGGCGCTTTCTCGAGCGAATGTGTCGGAAAAAGAACGGAATGATTTTTATTTATACATTGATGAATTCCAAAATTATGTTACAGACAGTATTGCGACTATTTTAGCAGAAGCTCGAAAATACCGCTTAAATCTTATAATGGCGCATCAATACATAAGCCAATTAGTTAAAAATAATGACACTAAAGTTCGCGATGCGGTTTTCGGAAATTGCGGGAGTATAGCATCTTTTAGAATAGGCGCGGAAGACGCGGAATTTATGGCGAAACAATATGAACCAGTATTTTCGCAAAATGATTTGATAAACATACATAAATACCACGCGTATATGCGGCTTTTAATCGACAATACCGCGGCGCGGGCGTTCGATATGGCCTCAATTCCGCCAAGCGCGCCTTTGGACGATTCAATCGGTGAAAAGATAAAAAAATTATCGAGATTAAAATATGGGCGGGATAAGAAGCTGGTAACATCGGAAATTTTGGAGCGCAGCCAGCTTGC
>JAZDNE010000106.1:0-4919 GCA_043800235.1 bacterium
AGATCACCCATGGCGGAATCAATTTTTGTTTAATAAAGTAAGAAATCAGCAACCTGTTTTTATAGAAAAATAATCAATAATTAAGCAGGGTATGACATTTCTATTTGGCTCAAAGTATGACATTTCTATTTAGCCTTGACAACATATGAAAATATTAGCTATTGAAACATCATGCGACGAAACGTCGGCAGCGGTTTTAGAAGGAAAAAGCGATAATGTAAGGATACTTTCAAATATTATTTCATCGCAGATAAATATACATAAAAAATACGGCGGAGTTGTGCCTGAAATCGCGGCGCGCAATCATATTTTAAATATAATTCCGGTTGTGGATGAAGCTTTAAGGAAATCAAATTATGGCAACAAAAAAATTTCAGTTGATTTAATAGCTGTAACACGCGGACCTGGACTTATGTCATCTTTATTAATCGGAGTTCAAACTGCTGAAATGTTGGCGTATGCGTGGAAAAAGCCTTTAATAGCAGTTAATCATATAGAGGGACATATATACGCAAATTGGCTAAATTCAATTAATGTGAAATTTCCCGCGTTGGCGCTTGTTGTTAGCGGCGGGCATACACAATTAGTTTTGATGCGGGACCATTTAAAATATAAAATAATCGGGCAAACTCGTGATGATGCCGCAGGAGAAGCTTTTGATAAAGTGGCAAAAATTTTAAATTTAGGTTATCCAGGAGGACCAATTATTGCGAAAATGGCGGGAAAACGCATTTTAGCATGCGCAGACAGGGTTGCTCCTAAATATAAATTACCCCGCCCGATGATTGATAGCAAAGATTTTGATTTTAGTTTTTCAGGATTGAAGACGGCTGTGTTGTATATGGCAAGGGAGAAAGAAAAATATAGACAGATTGAAAAAGATGATATAAAAAATATTTGCGCCGAGTTTCAACAGGCGGTAATAGATGTGTTAGTTTATAAAACCATCGCGGCGGCTAAAAAATATAAAGTAAAAATCGTTTTGCTCGCTGGCGGAGTGGCGGCTAATCAAGAATTGCGTAGGCAGTTAGAAGAAGCAGCGAGAAATGAATTAGGAGATGAAATAATATTCAATGTCCCTGAACAAATTTTGTGCACAGATAACGCGGCTATGGTCGGCGCGGCGGCGTATTATAGATATTTAGCAAAACCGAATAGCGCTAAAATTCCTCCAGTAAAAATTAAGGTTGATCCGAATTTGGAAATATAGAATTAGTGTCTCTTTGAATTTTATGTGTTTTATAACTCATTCAGAGCAAGAAACAAAAAATATCGGCAAAAAAATCGCGACAAAACTCAAAGGTGGCGAAGTTTTAGCGTTGAGCGGGGATTTAGGAGCAGGTAAAACTGTTTTAACTAAAGGAATCGCTGAAGGTTTAGGATATAGAAGAATAGTAAATAGTCCGACATTTGTTTTGATGAAAGTTTATAAGATAAGATATAAACTTTTAAATATTAAATTATTAGGCAAAATAGAGTATATTTGTCATATTGACGGGTATCGTATAATTTATCCTGATGAGATAGAAAATGTCGGCGCTCTTGAATACTTTAATAATCCGCATGCAGTTTCAATTGTTGAATGGCCGGAAAAAATCAAAAAATTCTTGCCAAAAAATACAATATGGATAGATATTAAGTATGGGAATAAAGAAAATGAGAGGATAATAGATATGAGAAAATAAAAAAAGACGCAAATCGCGTCTTTTTTATTATTTGCAACTATTCGCAATCGCATACAATTTTTATTATATTTGATATAGCGTTTGTATTTTCTATTATTACTTTAGAAGACGCGCCATATGAGGATGCAACTTCCATTGCGACTTGTAAATTTTTTTCATCGCAATCGCAACATTCAGAAATATCCGCATAGACATCCACGATAGTTTCTTGATTATCCGTTATCGCAAAGTTTGTTTTAAAAATATTGAATTCAGGAAAAGGTTTAGAGATGGTTCCTAATGTCCTGTTGCCATTTTTTAATTTTAAATTAGAATATCCATTTTGGTAAGAAATAATATCTGATTGTCCCGCGGTTTTAAGCATAAGTTCGGTTACTTGTATATTTTCTCCACTTGCTTTCAATATAAAACTTCCAATTTTTTTATTATTTCCGCAAGTTATTTCAGTTTCAATGTTATTATTCGGAATAATAGAGAAATCAAGTTGCGAAAAGTTAACTGGCGAACTATTAACATTCAGACCTTCAATTTTTGGTTTTGCTTCTGATGATTTGCCATAGGCGTTAATGTCTGATAATGTAAGCGCTACGGTATTTTCGCTTATTGTTGGATATGTATCCGCGTATATTTTTAAAGTTATGGAGTTTCCAGCGGTTATTTTATATGGATATTTGAATTTGAAGTCTATTGGGATTTTCAGCGGCTCATTTTCAGCAGTATTCCCAAGATTAAGGCGGAAGTTGTAAAGTCCAGTAGCGGCAGTTGCTTCATTATATCCTTCTTGCGATTTTATACTTATATGTTTTATGTAGATATCTTCGCTATAATTTGCTTGAAGCAAGAATTGTCCCAATAAAACATTTTTACTCCCGGCTGTATATGAATTCGCGATATTTTCAGGAGTTATATAAAGCGCGGATTTTTTTACTGTAATCGTCCCGCTTGATATTTTTTGAAATTTAATTATATATAACTCATTTTGCAAGTCGTCAAATCCAAATTTATCTAAAATTACATCATAAGCCGTATCGGGTGTTATGTTTTCAGGAATTTCAGCTTGTATTTTAAGCCTTAAATATCCGCCTAAATTTATTTTTTGAGGATCTATATTTATTTCAGCTGTTCCTTTTTGGTTGAGTATATCCGCGCCGATGGAGTAAATTTCTTTTCCTGTGGAATCGTTTACTATTGTTATATTTTCATTAAGCGATGTTCCTATGTGGTTGATTGTTAAATTAAAATTTTTTAATGCTATGTCGGTATTCATCCCTTTAAAATCAAATATTGCGAGGGTTGCGGTTTTATCGCCTGCTATCAAGCTGTCAGGAGAATCTTCGTTTAAATAAGCGAAAATGGAACCTTTTTTGATAGTTAAATTGTTAAAACCATTTATGGGGTTAACAATCTCAGCTATAAGTTCAACTTGAGAATATACTCCTATAATTTTAATATCTGAGCTATCTTTTATAATAAATTCGAAATTTTTATCACCTATTCCAGCAATATCAGCTTGCAATGAAATAATTTCTTCAGTATTTTTGCGCGATTTAAGCGGATTCTTTGTTAAATCAAATTCAACTTTGCCATCAGTCTGCATCCATACAACAGTTGAAAGAATTTTTTTATTTCCATCAAGAAGATCGAAGTTTATAATATCAGTGTTTTTAATATTTCCGCGAACATAGAAAGCGATTTTTTCGATTAAAACATCTTCATTCCCCGTTGTTTCTTTAACAATAAACTCGGCAACTTTTTGATTTTTTGCGCCTGGATTTATTTTTTCAAAATTTAATTTTTTAGAGGTTATTTCGACATCCCCTAATATGTTTTTCCCGCCGCGGATTTCTTTTATGATGCCTTTGATAGGGAATGTTCCACAAGTTAATCCGTCGCTTACTATATCATCCGCGCTATCAATTCCGAAACCAATAGTTCTATATTCTATATCTTCTTTTTTATTTATGGCCGCTTTAATTATTAAAGTTTTTATTTCTCCTTCGTTTATAATTAAATTGTCTTCAAAAATAAAACGAGCTTTTTTGTTATAAATTTGCGTTTTATAATAAAAATATTCATCATTTTTATCGCTTATAGATAAGTAAGTTATGTCATTATTTGCAGTTATGCCCAATGACGAAATAGTTAATTCGCTGATTGAAATATCGCCTTGCAAACTTTCCAAATTAAATTCCATAAATTCCCCCACTGATCCAGTCGCTATGAAAGTATCTTTAGGCGAATAATTAGATAAAGAGACATTTAATTTTTTGCCAGTTGTCGGCGATACTGAAATTTCTGATTTGGCAATATCTGAAGCTTGGTTAATATTTGCCCCGTAAATATTGTTAGATGGCATTGCAAGCGAGTAGCTTTCTAAATCAAGTTTGCTAACTTCTATAATATCTTCCCATTTATACCCATTGCTTTCGAATTCATAAGCGGAATTTATAATTTTCCGCGAATTTTCTTCTAATACATAAACAGCAGGCTCTTTTTGTGTTTTTACTAAAATCGCATCCTTGTATAATGCCATATCTTTTTCGCTTATTATTACAATATCTTCCCATCTATTCCCATAATCAAGAAATATCTTTTCTGAAAGGTGCGCTTTTTTTATATTTTTTTTCTCGTTTATATAATATACTGCTGGATTATTTTCAGTTTTAACAATTTTTAGATCAGGATATGACGAGATTTCTTCATTTGATGCTATTTTTATATTTTGCCAATTAAATCCGTAATTTAAAAATATATCCGCGTTAGGGATTTTATGTTTTTTTCCATTGATAATAGCGTAAACTGCAGGATTATTTGACGATTTAATTAGCCGCGCATTTTGTAAGCGGAATATAGAAGAATCATTTTTTATAGAAGAATTTGAAGCTAAAATAAAATTGGCATTAGATAGAAATAATGTCAAAATAAAAATCAATAATATTGCTATAGATGATATAAATTTTATGATGTTGGTTTTCATATTTTTAATATATCAGAATAGCATATTTAAAATATTTTGTCAAGATGCAACCTTGACATCCACATAGAGGTTATAATACATAATGTGATTTTTTACAAAAAAAAGAGAGAGGCAAGCTTGGATTTTATGGATTATTTTGCAAGATAATCCAGCTTGCTCTCTCAATAGATGTTAAAGGCTTTTTCCAAACTTGTACATTTTTCCGCCGGAATTTCCGATATAGATAACTCCATCCGCTATTGCGGCAGATGAGGTTA
>JAZDNE010000107.1:0-9207 GCA_043800235.1 bacterium
AGATCACCCATGGCGGAATCAATTTTTGTTTAATAAAGTAAGAAATCAGCAACCTGTTTTTATAGAAAAATAATCAATAATTAAGCAGGGTATGACATTTCTATTTGGCTCAAAGTATGACATTTCTATTTAGCCTTGACATTTTTAGATTTTTTGATAAGATGGTGTCAATAATCAATAGACACTGTTATTTCTTGGTATCTGTTTATTTTATATTATGTCTAAAGAACTTGCAAAAATATATAATCCTTGCGAAGTTGAGGATAAGATTTATAAAAAATGGGAGGAATCAGGATATTTTAATCCTGACAAATCCATTGAGGAAGGCATTATAAATAAAGACGCAAAGTCTTTTTCGATTGTTATGCCGCCGCCGAACGCGACTGGGACTTTGCATTTGGGACATGCGGCGATGCTTGCTCTTGAAGATATTTTAATTCGCTATAATCGGATGAAAGGAAATAAAACTTTATGGATTCCCGGAACGGATCACGCCGCCATCGCTACGCAGACTAAGGTGGAAAAAATTTTAAAAGAAGAAGGAATAAATCGTCATGAGATAGGGAGGATAAAATTTTTAAAGCGAGTTGAAGAATTCGTGGAAAATTCTAGAAATACAATTAAAAATCAGACTAAAAAAATGGGTTCAAGTTGTGATTGGTCGCGGGAGGCGTTTACTTTGGATGATATTCGCAATAAAGCCGTACGCGCTGTTTTTAAAATGATGTATGATGATGGATTGATATATCGAGGAGAACGCATAATTAATTGGTGTCCGCGATGCCATTCTACTTTGGCGGACGATGAGGTAGAATATAAAGCGCAAAAATCAAAATTATATACATTCAAATATAATAAGGATTTTCCTTTTGCAGTCGCTACGACTCGTCCAGAAACGAAACTTGGAGATACGGCGGTTGCGGTTAATCCTAAAGATGAGCGGTATAAAAAGTACATTGGAAAAATATTTAATGTTGATTTTTGCGGCGTAAAATTAAAATTAAAAATTATAGCGGATCGCAATGTTGATATGAATTTTGGCGCGGGAGCTTTGGGCGTAACTCCCGCCCATTCAATGGTTGACTGGGATATGGCTAAAGAAAATGAGCTGGAAATAATAAAAGTAATAAATGAGGACGGGAATATTAGGGAATATTTTGGAGAATTTTCAGGCAAATCGGTTGCGGAGGCGCGCAAGATGATAGCGGAAAAATTACTTAAGAATAATTTGATAGAAAAAGAGGAAGATATAAATAATAATTTATCTGTATGTTATCGATGCGGCATGCCAGTTGAACCGTTGCCGTCGCTTCAATGGTTTATCAATGTTAATAAAAAAATTCCGCGATTCGGTAAATCTATAAAAGAACTTTCAGTTGAAGCGGTTAGAACAGGCGTTTTTGGCAGAGAAAAAATTAAAATAGTTCCTGAACGGTTTAAAAAAAATTATTTTAATTGGATGGAAAGTTTGCATGATTGGTGCATTTCGCGCCAAATTTGGTATGGACATCAAATTCCTGTTTGGTATCGGGCAAAAAAAACAACAAATCAAGAATACAGCAAAATAAAAAATGGGGATCAGGAAATTTATGTTGGCGTCGAGTCGCCAAAAGGAGATAATTGGATCCAAGACGAGGATACTTTGGATACTTGGTTTTCAGCTGGATTATGGACATTTTCGACTATGGCGCATAAAAAGGAACAAATTAGGCTGGAGGGGGGGAAATTAATAATCAATAGCGAAGATTTTAAAAATTTTCATCCGACCTCGGTTCTTGAAACAGGTTATGATATTATATTTTTTTGGGTGGCGAGGATGATTATTATGACAACTTACGCGGTTGAAAATATTCCTTTTCAAGATGTGTATCTTCATGGTTTAGTTCGCGATGAGCATGGAAAAAAAATGAGCAAGTCATTAGGAAATGTAATTGATCCTTTGGATATGATAAAAAAATTCGGAACGGACGCGGTGAGATTAAGTTTAACGGTTGGAACATCGCCGGGAAATGATATGAATTTGAGCGAGGAAAAAGTCGCCGGTTTTAGAAATTTTACAAATAAACTATGGAATATCGCAAGATATGCGTTAGGATCTATAGAAGAAGGAAAAGACGCGGGAAAAGAAATTGGGAATTTGACTTTGGCTGATAAGTGGATTTTGGATAAATTAGATAATATTATAAAATTGGTTACTGATGATATCGAGAACTACAGGTTTTCTCAAGCAGGCGAAACATTAAGGGAGTTTACATGGAATGATTTCGCTGATTGGTATTTAGAGATTGCGAAAGTTGAAGGCGGCAAAGGCGGTATTTTAGAATTTGTTTTAAAAAATTTATTAAAACTATGGCATCCGTTTATGCCGTTTGTGACAGAAAAAATTTGGGAAGAGATGGAAAATAAAAATATGCTGATTATAGAAAAATGGCCAAGTCAACAAAATAAAAAAACGATAAAACAACAAAATAATAAAGCAGAGAATGATTTTAATTTAATAAGAAATATTATTTTTGCCGTTCGCAATGGGCGTTCGCAATATAAAATAAGCCTTTCGCGTAAAATAAAGGCGATAATTTACGCGGGCGATAAAAAGGAGTTGGTAGAATCGCATGCGGAACTTATTAAAAAATTAAGGACAGGATTGGAGTATGTGGAAGTAAAAGAGAGCGGAGAAAAAATAAAAAACGCTATTTATATTGCGGTAAATGGCATAGATGTTTATTTAGTCATTCCTGATGTTGATTTTGGAGCTGAAATTTCAAGATTAGAGAAAGAAATCAAAGAACAAGAAAGACGGATATTCGGGCAAAATAAAAAATTAGAGAATAAAGATTTCATAGAGCGCGCTCCTAAGGAAATTATTGATGGCGAGAGAGAAAAATTAGAGCTTTGGGAAGATGTTCTTATGAAAATGCGGGAACAACTGAATCATTTGAAATAAAAAATATTTGCAGTGATTAAGAAAATAAATGCTTATTTTAAAAATCAAAAAAGAAGATGAAGGTAAAAGGTTGGATGTTTTTTTAAAAGAGAGATATCCGAATTTGTCGCGCAGTTTTATTCAGAAAAAGATAAAAAATGGCGAGGCGAGTGTGAACGGAGAAGTTTCATCGGTCCATAGATTTTTGAAAGAGGATGATGAGTTGGAAATTAGAGAAATGGAATATGGCGAAGAGGGAATAAAATTGATAGAGAATAAAGCAATAAAAAAATTAAGAAATAGAAAAATTGAGAAATTAAATATTATTTCTGAAACAGATGATTATTTAGTTATAAACAAACCATGCGGAATGGTCGCGCATCAAGGAGAGCAAAATGAGAATAATACTTTGGCGGATATATTAGTTGAACAATATCCGCAGATTAAAAATGTCGGCGAAGATTTTCTCCGTCCCGGAATAGTTCATCGTTTAGATAAAGATGTGTCAGGAGTTATGGTTGTCGCGAAGACGCAGAATATGTTTATATGTCTTAAAAATCAATTTCAAGAAAGGACAGCGGAAAAAGAATATGTCGCGTTGGTTTATGGGATAGTTAAGAAGCTGGATGGAGTTATAGATTTTCCGATTGGGAGAAGTAAAAGCAATGGAACAAAAATGGCGGCTCGTCCTTTAAATCAAGGAGGACGCGAGGCGATAACAGAATTTACGGTTTTACAGTATTTAGCAAAATGGACGATTCTTTCCATTAAAATTAGAACAGGCAGAACTCATCAAATAAGAGTTCATCTTAACGCTTATGGACACCCAATTGTGGGCGATAAAGTATATAAGCCGAAGAAATTGAAACCGACTTTAAAATTTGGCAATAGGCTTATGCTTCATTCTTGGAAATTGGGATTTCGCAATTTGAATGACGAGTGGAAAGAGTTTGAAGCGAATCTGCCTGCGGAATTGAGACAGATTTTAACGGGCAATAGCCGCGTTTTTTAAATTTTTATTGTCTAACCGTCTTTTCAGCTTCTTCAAATTTTATGCTTAATAGTTTTGAGACTCCATCGCCGTCCATAGCGACTCCGTAAAGGAGTTCCGCTTTTTGCATAGTAGCGCGGTTATGGGTTATGACTATGAATTGCGATTTATGCGAAAGTTCATCTAAGATATTAGAAAGTTTATAGGAGTTTGCCTCATCAAGCGCCGCGTCAACCTCATCCAAGAAAATGAACGGCGCGGGGTTATTAGATATAATTGCGCATAGAAGAGCGATTGCTGTTAATGTTCTCTCGCCGCCTGAAAGCATATTTATATTAGCGACTTTTTTCCCCGGTGGACAAGCTTGGATTTCAATCCCAAATACGATTTTTTGTTTATATCTTTTGAGCGGATTTTGTTCTTTTCGGATCTCGGCATTTTCCTCCGCAATTTTTTCTAATTCTGCTTCTGTCGACCCATCATTATTGGTTCCCTCCGTTTTATTTTGCTCTTCATTTTCTTCAGATTCTTCGATTTTTACCAATTTCGCGTTGCCTCCGATAAAAAGCAATTTAAAATATTTTTGAAATTCTTTATTTATCGCGTTGAATGATTTTTCAAATTTTTCTTTTATCGTCCCGTCAAGTTCGTTGATTATTTTTTCAAGAGAACAAATAGCTTTTTTAAGATCGTCCACTTGAGTCGAAAGAAATTTAAACCGTTCGCTGGTTTCTTTATATTCCCCCTCTGTTTCGGGGTCTATTCCCCCGATTATTTCCAGCTGATTTTTTATTCTATTTATATCAGGAAGCAAATTTTCAGGTTTTTCATTCTCATTAAATTCGTCAGTAAGTTTTATGCCCGCCTCTTTAATTTCTATTTCGATATCTTCTTTTCTCGTTTCAATTTTTGCTAAATTTATTTTTATTGAATTTATTCGCTCAGAAAATTTATTAATTTCATGCTGTTTTTCCTGATATTGCCGTTGAAGATTAAAGAGTCTTTCTTTTTTAGCCTCTTCTTTTTTATTAAATTCGCTGATTGCGTCGCTTATTTCCGATATTTTGTAATTTATGGCGGTAATTTGTTTTTCTAATTCCTCGTTTTCTTTTTCAAGTTTTGCCAGAAGTTCTTTATTGCCGCATGGTTTTTCTTTTGCTTCATTTATTTCTTTAATAATATTTTTTTCTTCGTTAGTTAGTTTATCATAAGATTCTTTTAATACATTTTTCCGTTCGTGTTTCGCATTAAATTCTATCATTAAATTATTATAGTCTGTTACTGTCCGTTCTTTAATAGCGATTATTTCTCCAAGCTCATTTTTTAGATTTGGCAAGTCTTCCTTATGGGAAATATTATTTTGAGATATTTTTAATATAATCGCGGACAGTTTATCAAGAATTAAGCAGGCTTCTTTTTTAAGTTCAGAAAGTTCAGAGATATTTTTAATGGCGCTTATTTTATCTATTAAAACGCTGTATTCGCTATGAATTACTTCTATCTCGCTTCTAAATTCAGCGCCGTTAATTTCTTTTGGAAGCAAGCTTAATTGCAATTTGTTTAATTTGTTTTCAGTTTCAATTTTTTTCGCGTCCAAATCTTTTTTGTCTGACAAAACATTGTCTGTTTTTTCTTTAATGATTAAAAGAGATGATTTAAGAGTTTCTAAATTAGATAAAATATGTTCTTTTTCTTTTTTTATTTCTCCATGTTTTTTTTCCAGCCATATTAAGTCGGTTTTTCCTTGTTTTTTGTACTCTATTTCTTTATTGCCTTTTAAAACGGTTTGTTTTTGCAAAAAAATATTTTTTTGTTCAATTAAATTATTATATTTATTTTTTAATTCATCGAAAACTTCGTTTCTCGTTTGATCATTTTGAGAATTTTTCAGTTCAGCTGTTATTTCTTCAAGTTCCATTTCCAATGTATGGCTATTTTTAGTTAGGTTAGAAAGTCCTTCGTTGATTTTAGAAGCCTCTTTTTCAAGATGTGATTTTAAACTGCCGAAATAAGAACATTGCAGTCCTTTTAATTCGCAAGCTAACGCGTCTCGTTTTTCAAGCCGTTTTATTTGGCGTGTAAGCGACTTAAGCCGCGGCTCGATTTCTTGAAGGAGAATGTCGGCTTTTGTTAAGTTTTCATGAGAATTGATAAGTTTGTTTAGAGATTGGTTCCGTTTTATTTGATATTCTTTAACCCCGGATGCTTCATCGAAAAATTCTTTGCGTTCGCTTGGAGGCGCGATTAGAAAATAATCGATCATTCCTTGACCGATGACGCTATATGTTCTTTGTCCGATGCGCGCTTTCGCAAGAAGCATTTGAATATCCGAGAGGCGGACTTTATTTTTATTTAAAACATATTCGCTTTCGCCATCGCGATAAAGCCGCCGAGTTATAACAATTTCAGAATAATCAATCGGCGCTTGGCCTGATTCATTATTTAGATATAAAGAAACTTCGGCGAATCCGAGACGGGCTTTTTTTTCCGATCCTGAAAAAATAATATCTTCGCTTTTTTTAGCGCGAAGAGTTTTTACGCTTTGTTCCCCGAGCACCCATCTCACAGCGTCGGAAATATTAGATTTTCCGCTTCCATTCGGACCGACGATTGCCGTTATCCCTTTGTTTTTTATGGTTTCTTTCGGAAAATGCAAAGTTGTTTTTTGCGCGAATGATTTAAACCCTTGTATTTCTATTTTTTCTAAGTACATAGATGCTTGCAGATTATTTTATTAGCATTAATGTTTATAAAATTTGCCTGAATTTTATATACTGTAATTATACCAATAATTTAGGCTTAATTCAAGTGATTAGTCCTTGCTAAACTGAACTGGCAGGCAAATGGGAAATTGGATTGGAAATATTCCAAGTTTACAATAAATATGCTATTGTAAACTTGGAATATTTTCCACAAAACTATGCCTATAGGGACTGTCGCCGAATACCTCTTTG
This sequence comes from bacterium, assembly GCA_043800235.1. Lineage (GTDB taxonomy): Bacteria > Patescibacteriota > Patescibacteriia > JAZDEU01 > JAZDEU01 > JAZDNE01. Next base: position 6,869 of record JAZDNE010000107.1, read on the forward strand.
TCCTAAATTATCATATTTTGGTCAAATTTTCTGAAAATTTTTTTGGCTTAGCTTAGGCTAAACCGCAAAAATTATTCAAAAAATTATGCCTCAAAATCTGAAAATTTATGCCTAAAGGAGCATTCGGCGACAGTCCCTTAAAGATTATATTGATTCGTTAGATAAAAAAACGCAATATGAAATTTATGCGTTTTTGCAGAAGTTTGAAAATGATGTACATTTTAGGCAAAACCCATATTGCAAAAAAAATTTATAAAAATATTTTTGAAATTAGAATTTAAATAAAAGATTGTTATAGGATATTATATGGCTTTGCATTTAAAGATACTATAATTTTACTCCATATTTTTAAGAAAAAAAGCAATAAAACACCTAAAAAAGAATTGGAATTAGCGATCAATAGATTGAAATTATATGAATAATAAAAATTACAATTTAAAAAAGATAAAGAATTTGCCTAGTTTTAAAGACGATTTAAAAGAGAAACTAAAGAATCCTGAATTTAAAGAGGGTTTTGTTTTAGCGTCAAAGCGTTTAGATTTAGCTTCTGAAATAATGGACGCAAGAAAAAAGGCAAAGTTATCGCAAATTGAATTTGCTAAAAAATTACGAACCAGCCAAAGTTTTGTGGCTAGAGTAGAGAATGGCAACCAAAATTTAACTATTGATGTTTTAATGAGGATGGCTGATGTTTTGTCATCGGAGCAAAAAAAGATTGTTAAATTTCAAATAATCGGCTCGGTTTAAAATAATTTTTTTGCTATTGATTGTAAAAGATTAGAAACACCCGTCGCGGTGTATTTTTATTTATAGCAGATTTATTGGGTGAGGGGAATATGAGCGAATTAACTGGTGTAAAATGTTACCATGGGAATGTTCGTTTACTGATTTAAAATGTAACTTTGGGCATATTCATTTACTGGTGTAAAATGTAACCATAACTTTTAAAAAAATTTTTGTTTCTACCTGATAGGAGGACGGGAAAAACAGAAACTGCAAAATTATGGTTATTAAGCAAATGAGTATGTCTTCCAGATTAGAGCTTCTTAAAGAAGCAAAAAAACGTTATTTAAAATCTTCAAAAAAAAAGAAAAAGAAAATTCTGGACGAGCTGTGCGCCAATACAGGATATCATAGAAAATACGCTATTCGCAGATTGGCTGCCTGCATCAGTCTGTCCGAACCTAAAGTCATCAATAAAAAAAGAAACTGCGCTTATACACGCCATGACATATTTTGGCTGGCAAAGGTATGGGAAATATTAGACTATCCTTGCGGACAAAGATTGCAGCCTGTCTTAGCTCAGACGATTGATAAATTGGTAATCGATAAAAAATTAAATATTCCAAACGGTGTTTCTGAAAAATTAAAAAAGATTTCCATCACGACCATAGATGAACGACTAAAACCTTGGCGGGAAAAATTAGCTGCTAAGATGAAAAGGATCAATGGTACTACCAAACCTGGCAGTCTGCTCAAAAAACAAATTCCGATCAGAACTTCGAGTTGGGACGAATTAAGGGCGGGTTATTGCGAATTGGATACGGTGGCTCATTGTGGCGAAAGCGCTGCGGGAGAATTCATTAATAGCCTTAATTTAACAGATATTTTAACCCAATGGACGGAAGGGGCGGCGATTATGGGAAAGGCGGAAAAAAGAATAAAAGACGGTTTGGATGAAATTGCAAATCGATTGCCATTTCCTTTAAAAGGCATTGACCCTGACAATGGTTCTGAATTCATCAACTGGCAATTATATAATCACTGCGTTGAAAAGCAAATTGAATTTACCAGAGGCAGACCTTACAAAAAAAATGATAATGCGCATATTGAACAAAAGAATTGGACGCATGTCAGGAAAGTTTTCGGCTACGAAAGATTAGAAATAGATGACCAACTAAATTTAATGAATGGTCTTTACAGAAATGAACTTCGCCTTTACAAAAATTTTTTCCTGCCTTGTATAAAATTAGTAGATAAAAAACGAGTCGGGAAAAATCAAGAAAAAATTAAGCGTATTTATGACAAAGCTAAAACCCCTTATCAGCGTGTGATGGAGTGCGGACAAATTAACGATGATGCGAAGCAAAAATTAAAAGAACAATATGATAAAATAAATCCTGTTGATCTAAGAAAAGATATTTTGGAAAAATTGAAAGAGTTATCAAGGTTGAGAAGACACAAAGACATAACAAAAAATTAAATGGAAATATTCCTCGCGGGCTTGCCCCGAGGATACCTTGCAAGGAAAGGTTTGGGAAACCATTGGTTTCCCAAGGCGATAGCCAGATATATTTATAGTGATATACTGATAATATGACAGAACATATTATCAAAAG
>JAZDNE010000108.1:0-3791 GCA_043800235.1 bacterium
GAGTTACGAGTTGCGAGTTATGCGATCTATTTCTTCCTCAATCGCCTTTCGAACCAACGACCCGGCCGGATACTCGGCGGCTAGAGCACATAGTCCAGATAGTTGTCCTGGCTGATTACTTTATATTCAGCATTTTTATAAGTCGCCAGCCAGTCTTTCGGCGGTTTTATTTTATCTTTTTTCCATTTAATCTCATAACCGGACAATTTTCCGTCGCGCTCCTCGACTATGTCAATTTCCTTTTGCTCGTAAGTCCTCCAAAAATAAAGATGCCCGTATATTTTTTTATAATCCAGCATTTTTATTCTTTCCATAATGATAAAATTTTCCCACAACTTGCCGATATCGTCTCTTTTATCCAAATCATTAAATTGATCGATTACGCCGTTTCTGATACCATTATCCAAAAAATAATATTTATTTTTTCTGGTCACTTCTTTGCGCAAATTGCGGCTAAAACTGCCCAAATTAACAATAATAAAAGATTTTTCCAGTAAATCTATATATCTGGCCACGGTGCGCGCGTTGATGCTAAGCTTAGTGGCTAACTCATTAAAGGAAACTTCTGAACCGATTTGAAAAGCCAGCAATTTTATCAAATCCAGCAAAACTTTAGGGCTTTTTATTCTTTCAAATGCCAAGACGTCTTTAAGCAGATAAGAAGTTACAATTTCTTTTATAATAGTTATCTTTTCTATTCTGGTTTTGGCGGTTATCACTTCCGGATAAGAGCCAAAAATTAAAAAGTCATGAAGATTTTTCTTTAGTTCATATTTATTAAAAATAGACAATAGCTCCAACTGCAGGATCGGATATAAATTTATGGTAATTTTTCTGCCGGTTAACGGCTCGCCTACTTGATTGGCTAAATCAAAAGATGACGACCCGGTCGCTATAACTTTTATATTAGGAACATGATCAACCAAAATCTTTAATCCGCTGCCTACGTTAGGTATCATCTGGGCTTCATCAATCGCAATTAGTTCATATTTGGCCGCGTAATCAATAATTTTTTCAAAATCAGGCAATCCGAATATTTGCCCGGTTTCCACATTATCTCCGGTATCCAGCAAATATTTATATTTTGTCTTATTCAAATAATCCTTGAGCAGAGTGGTTTTTCCTATTCTTCTCGGCCCGTATATTATTAAAGCCCGATTAGGCTTAAGCAATTTATCTATATTTTTATAGAATCTTTCTATCATAATTTAAATATACCAGATACATAAATTTTGTCAAATATCTGTATTTATACTCCTTATAATTATTTATTAAATTGCTAATATTAAACCATATTGTCATTAAGAGGGGCTCGTACTCAAGCGACGAAACAATCTCCTTCCCTGTCTGTCATTGCGAGCGTCAGCGAAGCAATCTCACGAACGCGACAATTAAATTAAAGTTCTCTCCTAGTTATAATTACTTAATTTCCTAATCCGCATTTGAGTTGCGAGTTACGAGTTGCGAGTTACGCGATCAATTTCTTCCTCTACCGCCTTTCTCTCAAAAGAGCCGGGCGGATATTCCAGGGCCATTTGTTTTAATTCCTCTACCCCGGTTTTCGCTTTATTTATTATTTGCTGGTTCTTGTTTTTTTCTTGACTATTTACAATTTTTTCCGTTTTATCTAATTTTATAAACCTTCCTTCTTTAAACCAATAATCTCTTCCGTCTATATCTGTTATAACCATATCATCTTCATTGCCTTCAATTTTCATTGAAGATCTTTTTAAATATTCATACATGCTAAAAAGCTCTTTTACTTCCAATTTTTCCAAATCGCTTAATTTACTAAAATTAGAATTATTAATATAAAACTTATTTTGCTCCAAATTATTAATAATTTCCGTGCCCAGCTCTTTATTATACAGCTTTAACCAGGCCGCTATAGTCGGCCCGTCTTTAACTTGGTTGTTAATAATTGATCTTTTAGTAATTTCCTCCTGGTTATTTAAAATAACTTTTCTTATTTTTTCTTTAAATTCATTCCTCTTATCAATTGGGATAAAAGAAATCCGCATTTTTAAAATTTCACCTAAATCCAAATAAGCCATTTTTATGCCTACTGCCAAATATTTATTAAAAATATCAAGAATTTCATTTTCATCTAAAGTATTAAATAAAATAAACTTTAACTTAGTAATAATTATTTTTATTACTTTTAATATCTCTGCGTCCCTAATGCTTTTTTCATTTTTATACAACAGCTTTTCTAAACCCCTTGATAAACACAAGGCTTCTTTAGTATTATTAAAAAATTCTATCTTATTTACCTTTTCATCCAATTTATCAATAAAAATGGGATCATTTAAATTTTCTATAGTAAAATTATTCATAAATAAATATATACCTAATCGCTACTAGATTCTTCCTCCTCTGACGTAGTATTATCAGCCTTGCCCCTATTGTTTCGCCCGCCAGAAATAGGCCTATTATAAGCGTCATACAATATTGGTCCTTTATTCCCTCCTTTAGCCTGTTCTTCTCCCGTTTTTTGTTGTTTCTTCTTGCCATATAATCCATAATTGCCCTCAAAGGCCTTAAAAACTTTCTCAAGATTTTCGGCCTTTCCTGTTTCCCTGTTATCTCTAAATTGCTGAATTTTATTTTCAATATCTGCCTTTAAATTAATAACAGTTTCTCCATATCTAATTTGATAATTACCGATTTTAATTTCTTTCATTCTGCCCTCATTAGACGCAATGTGCAATAATTGTTCAAGGCCAAAATTACTTAAAGTCGGATCTTTGCCCACGTGTCTATCAACAAGAGAGTCAAAGTGCGTCGTTCTGGCATGATTTTGGGCATATCTCTCTTTATCTTTTCTCGCGGCATACTCAAATTGTTCATTTTCATTTGCCAAACGACTTCGCCCTTGCGTAACATCAAATCTATGAAATCCCATTAATTTATAATTGCCGGCCGCTTCAGCTCTGCGGCTCACCTCGGCCGCAACATCACCGGCGGCTCCACCAAATTCTCCAAATAATTTCTCAATATTCTTAAAATTCATATCTTCACCTCTGGCGTCAAAAAGAGAATTAAGACCATTAATATCAGTTAAATGCATAAGATACGCTCTTTTTTTATCCGCTCTCCCTTCAGTCTGAAAATTATGCACCAACCCCTCTTCGTTTAAATCCTCTTTTTTAATATTGGCATATTCCTCATTGGCTTTTTGCTGTTCTTCCAGTCGAGCATATTTTTGAATCGGAAGCTTACCTAAAGTATAAGCCTTAATTGCCATCTCTCTATTTTCTCTTTTAAACTTTGCCACCTCATCTTCATTTACTTTTATTCTCGCTTGAATATTAATTTGTTCTTTCTCGTCTGTTGTATTTTCAAATAACTGCTTATCTTCATTTATCAAGCCTTGTTTTTCCGCTATTTTTAATTCATTTCCTTTAATTTTTTCCTCATTTTTCTTTCTTAAATATTGAGATACTATTGGCACGCCAATGGAAGCGCTAAGCGTACGATTAAACTGATCTTGCCACGCTCCAGCTTTAGTTCCTTCATAATCCCTCATTTTTGTGGCCTGATTTCTATTCCACCCTTCCTTAATCATTCTATAATTTAAAGATTTAGCTTGATATTTTTCGCCAAAATATCCCTTGGTTACTTTAGATACGCCTTTAGCAAGCAAACCTTGTCCCTTCATCTGCAAGGTATCTGCCATTCTGCCGGCTTTGAATAGTCCAAATTTAGACATTCCGCCAATCGCCATACCCGCTCCCGCCAAGGGCGCTCCGCCAATCTTCTTTGCCCAATCCAAACCTTTGCCCGCGATA
>JAZDNE010000117.1:0-2537 GCA_043800235.1 bacterium
TCCTAAATTCCCATATTTCGGTCAAATTTTCCAAAAAATTTATTGGCTTAGCTTAGGCTAAACCGCAAAATTTGTTTGAAAAATTATGCCTCGAAATCTGGAAATTTATGACTAAAGGAGCATTCGGCGACAGTCCCATTAGATAATTAGTGTCTGTTGAAATAGTCCACAAATGTCATTCTGAACTGAGCGCAACGGAGTGAAGAATCCCAGAATTTAGCGCGTTTTAACATAGGATTCTTCGCCCTCTTGCTGTCTGGCTCAGAATGACAACGCTATTTCAACAAGAACTAATTAGCGAATTAAATTTGTTTTATTCTCAAATAATTCATTTATAAATTTTTTTAATGCCGCTTTTTTATGCAACTCTATAATATCATCCATTTCTATGGGCTTCCCGTATGATCTAAATTTGATAAATTCATCAATTGAAAGATCCGTATTCATGCCAACAATATTTATTCCCATATCATTATTTACGGCAATCATTATAATAGCATTATTGCATTTATTGCATTTACTATGCAAAACGCATTGTTCCAAACATTCTTCTACTATATTCAAATCTATTCCTTTAGACTTGCATATAGGACATTCCGACATAATTTCTAAATTGTGATTGATATTTTTAAATTTATGCATATAACGCGTTTAACTGTTTATTTTTTTAAAAACTGTTAAATTCATTTTAGTATATATTTATAGCTTAGTCAAGAAAAACAAAAATCAACAAATTGCTTTGTTGATTTTCAAGATAAGCACGACAATATTTTTAGAGTATAACATAGCAAAAAAAAAATATCCAGTGGATAACTTTAAAACTTAATTTTTCGCCTCTCCAACATATTTTTTCGCAAAGTCTAAACATTCTTTTAAATTTTCGAGTTTGGAACAATATACGAGACATTCTTCTTCTGTCTTGCATCCGCCTGGTCCCGCATTTGGAAGTTCTTTTTGCGCTATATCGCCTGGTTGCGCAAAGAGGTTTTCCGTAGCCTGATTATTTTTTGCGGAGTTATTTATGATTTTTTCTTCAACATTATTTTTTGCGGTTAGCTCTTGATTTTCTATTATATCGCTTAACTTATCTTTTAAATTGTCTCCGTTTATCAGACTTGATAATGGATTAAAATTATTAGAATTGTTTGTTTGCGTAAAATCTTTGCAAAGATTCGCTTGAATAAGCGGATTTTTTTTAACGACTAAAAAAACTGTCGTTGCCGCGCCGATCATAATGCCGATAAGAAGGGAAATTATTGAAACAAAAAGTTTCATTTATATAAAATTTCTAATTTCTAATTTCCAATAAAATTCTCCCATTTTCAAACTTTGAAGATTTTATTCGATAATTAGTCGTTTTATTAGAAATAAAATTAAGAATCTACTTCCTAAAAATAAGCCCCCAATGATAATGTCCCGCGTCGAATTCCTCAAGAAAAATTAAATTTAAAAGCGCCGCTATTTCTTTTACTTGATCTTTGCTAATTCTGTCTTCATTCGCCGGTCCGAATGCGACTGGTATATGTTTCCAGTCCACAGCTAAAAGTTTCCCTCCCGGTTTAATCATACGGATAGATTCTTTTACTATGTCGAGGTGTTTCTTGGTTTGAAATAAAGTATTTATTAAAAACCCGACATCTAATTCGTTGTCAGGTATTTTTGTGGCTTTATATATTTCGAGATTGCTCCAAATTGTTTTTATGTTTTTTATTCCGTTCATTTTCGCCTTGCTCTCTATTCCTTCCAAAACAACTTTTTGAATATCAACAGCATAAGCTAAACCGCCAGTTCCGATTTTTATTGCGGCTGGAAGTATAAAATGACCTGCTCCGCCAACTCCAAAATCGGCGATTTTCATCCCTGCTTCCAGCCCTATCTTTTGAAACAAAAATTTTGGATCAAGGAGTTTATTTCCTCCTGTTATGTGAGACATTTTTTTAATTTTTGCCAAAAACGAATTTTTTATCTGCGTAAACAAGCAGACGAACGACTTTGGCGGAAAAAATAAAAATTACATTGAACCTTTATTATTATATCACAAGATAATATTTAAGGAAATATATTTATACTGGGTTATCGCCAAATGCCCCTATATAAATGCAAATCTAAATGAAAATAGGCAGGGGCAACATTCAATTTATGTTTTCCACCTGCCTATCTGTAAAAAAATGGGGGGGCGGACAGTCTATTAAACTAATTATTAGGCTCTAAATAATATAGACTGTCCACGAATTTTTTAGCAATAGGGAAGGAAGAGGGAGATACATTACTTCCCTATTGCTTTTTTAAGATTCGGCAAAAGCGAAAGGAGGTTTTTTTACAATTGCCGAATCATAAATTTTTATTAAAAAAAAGAACTAATCCTCCTTATTTTAATTTAGCATAAGTATAAAAAAATGTCCATAGTACGACTGTCCATAGTACGACATAAAAGTACGACATAAAAAAAAAGAAGCAGGGTGGTAAAATTCTAAGTTGAAAATTTACCCTGCTTCTGATGATCAATGGCTATATCGCTAAAAATGACATAACCATAG
>JAZDNE010000118.1:0-3503 GCA_043800235.1 bacterium
TCCTAAATTCCCATATTTCGGTCAAATTTTCCAAAAAATTCTTTGGCTTAGCTTAGGCTAAACCGCAAAATTTGTTTGAAAAATTATGCCTCGAAATCTGGAAATTTATGACTAAAGGAGCATTCGGCGACAGTCCCATAAGCAAATAAAATTTTTAAAATATTTTTTATGTCTAACATACGAAATTTTTGCATAATAGCGCATATTGATCATGGAAAATCGACCCTCGCGGATCGTTTTTTAGAATTGACAGGGACTATTTCTAAAAGGGAAATGAAAAGTCAGGTTTTAGATACAATGGATTTGGAAAGGGAAAGAGGGATTACCATAAAACTTCAGCCGGCGAGGATGAGATATGTTTATACAAGTTCAAAGTTAAAAGTCAAAAGTGAAAAGTTTGGCGAATCTTATTTTACTGAAAATGCGACTGGCGAGTACGAACTTAATCTTATAGATACTCCCGGTCATGTGGATTTCGCGTATGAGGTGTCGAGATCTTTGGCGGCTGTTGAAGGCGCGATTTTATTAGTGGACGCAAGTCAAGGCATTGAAGCGCAAACTTTAGCTAATTTGTACTTGGCAATTGATCAAAATTTGGAAATAATTCCAGTTATAAATAAAATTGATTTGCCGAACGCAGAAGTGGAGCGGGTGAAAAATGAAATAATAAATTTAATCGGATGCAAAGAAGATGAAATTATTTTAACATCAGCTAAAACAGGAAAAAATGTGGAAAAGATTTTAGATGCAATTGTAGAAAAAATCTCGCCGCCGTCTGGAAATAGCGAGAAACCTTTAAGAGCTTTAATTTTTGATTCAAAATATGATGATTATAAAGGAGTAGTCGCTTATGTAAGAATTGTTGACGGAGAGATAAAAAAGGGGGATAAGATAAATATGATGGGGACGAATGCCGAGGGTGAAGTTTTAGAAGCAGGATATTTAACGCCGAAAATGGTGCAAGTCGATAAATTATACGCTGGTGAAATCGGGTACATAATTACAGGGTTGAAAGAAGTTAGAAAATGCAGAGTGGGAGATACGGTAACAAAGTTCAAAGTTGAAAGTGAAAAGCATTTCTTGAATTTGTCGAATGGGTTGAAAGTTGAGGCAGTCAAACCATTGGAGGGGTATAAAGTTTTGAAGCCGATGGTTTTCGCGAGTCTTTTTTCTAAAGACGGGAGCGAGTTTAATCGTTTGCGCGAGGCGATGGGAAAATTACAACTTAATGACGCGGCTTTAACTTATGAGCCTGAAAAGTCGCAGGCGCTTGGTTTCGGTTTAAAGTGCGGATTTTTAGGTCTTTTGCATTTAGATATAACGCAAACAAGGCTTCAGCGCGAATATGGACTTGATTTAATAGTGACTGTGCCGAGCGTGGCGTATAAAATTTTTACGCAAAAAGGCGAAGAAAAAATTATTTCAGGCGCGTACGAACTTCCTGATCCGTCGCAAATAAAATATGCGGAGGAGCCTGTTATGAATATGGATATTGTGACCCATAAAGAATTTGTTGGAAATGTGATGCAGTTAGCTCAAGAAAGACGCGGAGTTTATGAAAATACAGAGTATATCGATGAGAAAAGGGCAGTTTTGCATTATACCATTCCATTGAATTCAATTTTGACTGATTTCTATGATAAATTAAAAAGCGTAAGTTCAGGATACGCATCGTTGAATTATAATTTTAAAGGATACAAGAAAACAGAAGTGGTTAGATTAAATATTTTAGTGGCGGACGAGGTGGTTGAACCATTATCCGCAATTATTTATAAGGATTCGAGTTATCAAGTTGCAAGAAAAATTGTCGAGGAGTTAAAAGATATTTTGCCGCGTCAAATGTTTGAAGTAAAAATTCAAGGCGCGATTGGCGCGAAAATTATCGCCTCGGCGCGTATTTCCGCTATGCGAAAAGATGTTACCGCGAAATTGTACGGCGGCGATGTGACGCGAAAACGAAAATTATTGGAAAAACAAAAAAAGGGCAAAAAGATGATGAAAGCGATGGGTAAAGTTGATATTCCGAAAGAGGCGTTTATGGCGATACTGAAGAAGTAGCAATGATCAAAATAGCATTCGGCAGAAGTCCCATTAAATAAACGGGAATAGGAGTATGGGGACTGTCGCCGAATACCTCTTTGTCCTAAATTCCCATATTTTGGTTAAATTTTCCAAAAAATCTTTTCCCCTTAGCTTAGGCTAAACCGCAAAATTTGTTTGAAAAATTATGTCTGGTAAATCTTTCAATTTATGACTAAATGACCATTTGGCGACAGCCCCGTATGAATTTTAAACTAAAAACAAAATTAAAACCGAAAGGCGATCAGCCGCAGGCTATAAGCAAGTTATTAAAAGGATTAGGGCATGGAAGAAAGCATCAAACTCTTTTGGGCGTAACTGGTTCTGGGAAAACATTTACTGTGGCTAATATTATAAAAGAAATACAGCGATCTGCGTTAGTGATTGCGCCGAATAAAACTTTGGCTGCGCAATTAACTCAGGAATTCAGAACTTTTTTTCCCGATAACGCGGTTGAATATTTTGTTTCGTATTATGATTATTACCAACCAGAAGCGTATCTTGCGGCAACTGATACATACATTGAAAAAGAAGCTGATATAAATAAAGAAATTGAAAGATTGAGATTAGCGGCGACTGCGGCGCTTATGACAAGAAATGATGTTATAATTGTTGCGTCTGTTTCCTGCATTTATGGTTTAGGATCTCCTGAAACATATCAAAAAGCGGGGTTATTTCTTGAAACAGGAAAAATTCCTCTTGCCTCCTTTGCGAAAGGTGGAGCGGATGTTAGAAAAAAATTAATTGATCGTTTTGTCGAAATGTATTTTATAAGGAGCGAGGTTTTATCTCGCGGGAAATTTAGGTGGCATGGACAAGTTTTAGAAATAATGCCTGCGGAAAAAGAGATTTTATACAGGCTTGAATTTTTAGACGATAAATTGGATAAAATTTTGGAATTTGACAGTATCACTCGTAATTTAAGACAAAAATTGGATAAAATTTATTTATATCCCGCTAAACATTTTGTTGTTCCTGAGCCAATGATGGAAAAGGCTTTGAAAAATATTGAAAAAGAATTGGAGCAAAGATTAAAAGAGTTTGAAAAAGAAGGAAAACTTTTGGAATATGAGAGATTGGAAAGGCGAACTAATTATGATTTGGCAATGATGCGCGAAGTTGGATATTGTTCGGGCATAGAAAATTATTCAAGTCATTTAACAGGCAGAGCGCCGAGCGAACCTCCTTACACATTGATTGATTATTTTCCTTCGGATTATTTGCTCATTATAGATGAATCTCATATTACAATTCCGCAACTTAATGCTATGTTTGGCGGAGATTATTCAAGAAAGAAAAATTTAGTTGAAAACGGATTTCGTTTGCCGTCTGCGTTTGATAATCGTCCATTAAAATTTGCCGAATTTGAGGCGAAAATCAATCAGGTTATTTACACATCCGCAACGCCTGGCGATTATGAGAGA
>JAZDNE010000129.1:0-2480 GCA_043800235.1 bacterium
TAAAATGATTTTTTACAAAAGCTTGCTGAAAACTTAGCTTACCGCGCATTTAGCAAAATATCCGCGGAATTTAGCGGATAGCGACGCGGATTAGTCGCAGATATTGGACATAGCGCCGGAAGGCGGCTATGTTTTTTTGTAGCCGCTAAAAGCTTTTATTTTTGGATGAGATTGCAAATTGCTAAAATTGACACGGGAAAAGAAGTTAGATAAAATAAAGAGAGTGGGCGCTGCTTTACAATTCGAGAATCACTTTTTTTTATTCATAATTCGTAATTCTAAATTCATAATTCTAATTTTGGTCCCTTCGTCTAGTGGTTAGGACACCAGGTTTTCATCCTGGTAACAGGGGTTCGATTCCCCTAGGGACTACATACTTTTCATCTTAAATCCACTTGCAGGGGGATTCAGTAGTTATTTAAAAATGCGCCTAAATAGGCGTATTTTTTATCGTTTTAGATGACAATGAAATTTTTTTATGATAATATAAAAATATCGATATGCGAGAATATGAAATAATTATAGTTGGAGGAGGTCCAGCTGGTTCGACTGCCGGTAAGATTCTTGCTGAAAAAGGTAAAAAATGTCTCATAATTGATAAAGATGAATTTCCTCGTGATAAGCTTTGCGGAGGAATGATAACCGAAAAAACAATAGAATCGATTCATGAAATCTATAAAGGACTAAGAAAAGAAGATTTTATAGATAGTGAATATAATACTTATGGGATAAACGGTTCTAAATTCGAAAGAATTTGCGAGTTTACACATCCCGAGAAGAAAATTTATTTTGTCAACAGAATAAATTTTGACGATTATTTGTTCAATAAAGCCGTGCAATCCGGCAGTGAGAAAATTACCGGAAAGAAAGTGGTCGAAATAAATAAAAAAAAGGGAAAGTTTATTGTAATTTTGGAGACAGGGGAGAAATTTTTTTGTAATATTTTGATCGGGGCGGATGGAGCAAATAGCATTGTGAGAAAAAGTTTTATTTTCTGCCAAAATAAGAATTTTAATGCCGTAGGATTAGAAGCCGAGATTAGATATGAGGATACAAATTTTTTTCATAACAGAAAAATATTTCCTGAGATATTTTTCGGCATTTTGGAAAATGGATATGGGTGGGTTTTCCCTAAGAAGGATAAGATAATAATTGGAATTGGCGGGCCGATTAAAAATAATAATAATTTGAGAAAAATATTTATCGGATTTTTAGATAAAATAACGATAACTAATAAAAGTTATCAAAGTTTGAAAATTAAAGGTTTTCCGGTTCCTTTTAATAACTTTCTTCATACTCCTGCAAAAGACAATGTTTTATTAACGGGGGATGCGGCCGGTTTTGTGGAAGCGATTACAGGAGAGGGTATTTACTTTGCTTTAAAAAGCGGGCAATTGGCTGCTGAAGCAATAAACAGCGGAAATCCTATAACTAAAACATATAATAATCTTGTTTATGAAAATATAATAAAATTTATTAAACAAAGCTATTTTGTGAAGAAATTTTTTTTCCACCAGATTTTTTTATCATACGAGCTTAGATTAATGAAAAGGAATGAAAAATACGCAAGATATTATTTTGAGCTTTTATCGGGAGAGATAGATTATTGGGGATATTTGAAAAAAATAATTTTTTGAGAGAAATAGAGAAATAAAGAATAATATGATGAAGAAATATTTAAAAATCGCGTGGTTTGGAAAACATTTTGGCGAAGAACCGCCGCTTGTCGGAAATGAAAAGCAAGGGTCGGGCGCGATATTTTTCAGCGGCTGCAATTTGCGGTGCGTTTTTTGCCAGAATTGCCAAATTTCACAAGAAATGATGGGAACTGATTATTCAATCGAAGAACTGGCAGATATAATGATTAAACTGCAAGATGACGGCGCGGTAAATATTAATTTGGTAACTCCGACTATCTGGTGGAGGCAAATAAAGAATGCTTTGTTGATCGCAGAGGAAAATGGTCTTAAAATCCCGGTTGCATGGAATTCAAATGGATATGATAAGATAGAAATATTAAAAGAAATGGAAGGTTTGATTGATATTTATCTTCCTGATTTTAAATATGGTATTGATGAGATAGGTTTTAAATATTCAGGAGTAAAAAATTATTCTCAAACTGCAATATCGGCTATCAAAGAAATGCTCTCACAAGTCGGGAACTTGGAGATTGACGAGAATGGAATCGCAAAGAAGGGCTTGATTGTCCGTCATTTGATATTGCCGAATAATTTGAATAACAGTTTTTCCGCATTTAAACTTCTTTCTGAAATTGACGCGGATTTGTATATAAGTTTGATGCGCCAGTATCTCCCTTTGCATAAAGCGTCGCTCTATCCGGAAATTACGCGAATGGTTAGAGATGACGAATTCGAAAAAGTATATGAAGAGTTTTTGAATTTAGGATTTTCTAATGGATGGGTTCAGGAAGGGAAATGCGAGAATATTTTTGTGCCTGATTTTAGAAAACAAAATCCGTT
>JAZDNE010000142.1:0-4298 GCA_043800235.1 bacterium
AATCGTAGATTTTCCCCGTCAGCTTGCTGCGGGGTTACCTTGCAGGGAAGAGTTCGAGAAACCGTAGGTTTATCGAACATAATCAATCTTCCTTGCATACCTCGACAGCTTGGCTGCGAGGTAGTTGATTAATGAAAATAATAATGAAAATTTTAGGGGCAGTCAGCTTTTTGATTTTTGTTGCTCTATACAGTCATACATGGGTTCGTTTTAACCCGGCAGTTTTGTTAGTTTTTAATTTTTTTGAAGGTATTCATGCCTGTGATGGGGTGACATGCCTTATGTATTTATGGTTTTATCACTGGTATTTTTTGATTGCTTCATTGATATTTTTTGCTTTATCAAAATATTTTAGCGTAAAAAGCAAGGGGGATAGAAATATTTAATGGAATGGGCGCAAAAATGTAAAAATTAGAATATATGGAAGATTCGTTTTGACAGTTGTTCCTTACTGGCTATTTTCTCCAATCAACTCATCAATCTTCTTAAAAATTTCCGAGTTATTTTCTTTCTTGTAATTTTCTAAATTTTTGCGATATTTTTTCAAATCGCGCAAAAAAGATTCAATTTCTTTTTTATCTAAACATTCGCAATGCTTCCCGTATCCTAATTTTTCTAGATAATGAGCGTTGAGAATTTGTTCAAATTGTCCTTTGATCGGAAGCGCCAAATATGGTTTTCCTAAATACAGCGCTTCTGCTATTAAAGCGAATCCCGCGTTCGCGACAACTCCTTTGCAATCAGAAAGATCATTTAAAAAATTTTCGGAGCTCGCTTTTTTAAAAACGATATTATTTCTGTTTTCGTTTTTGTCAAATCCGTAAATTATAAATTTTTCATCAACTTTTTCAAATATCTTAATCAAATTTTCTGATTTTGACGATAAATATACGAGGATATAATCATTTGTTTGCGGGCTTATTCCAAAAATTTCTTTTCGCAATATCGGCGGGAAAATAAACGCTCGTGAATCGGTTGTTTCTTCTTTAAAAAAACTGGTTATAAGAAAATTTTTAGGTTTTACCGCAATATCTAAATTAATAATTATTTTTGCGATAGACGCTTCCAAAATATACTTTTTTGGGTAATCAATTTTTGTTTTTGTAATAATGCGCTGGTTATCTATGCAGATCAAAGGAAGTTTTTTGATTTTAGAAACGATGCTAGAAATTGGTTCAAAATCCGAAATAACAACTTGAACGGGAAATTCATCAATCATTTTAAGAATTTTTTTAATGCTTTTGGCTGCTTCTGGAAATTTTTCTAAATTTTTTGTTATTGTGGAAAGATACCGCACTTGATTATTTTCCATCGCAAAATTAAGTCCGAAAATTTTTTCAACTTCAAAATATTGCGATAAAACGGCGAAACCTCTATCGTAAGAAACTATTTTTATCTCGTGCCCGCAGTCTTTTAGATGATTGATAATTTCTTTTGCTCGCGAGGCGTGGCCGGAACCTTCTCCCGCGACTCCGTATAAAATTTTTGCCATTAGTTTAATTTATCAAATTATACTTGAATTATACCAAAAATTTTATTAAAGTTGAAATAGGAAATGAAATTGATAATATGGCAGATAGTGTCGTGTAGTCGCGTAGAGGCGGGGCATTGCCTTGTCTTTACAAAATAAACCGTAAATTTTGTAAATTTTTGTGGTCGTGATATAATACTTGTATGAGTGAGAAAGAAAAAATTAAGAAAATTGTAGAGAAAATAAAACCGTATAATCCGGAAAAGATTATACTTTTTGGATCGCGTGCTTGGGGGAAACCGCATTGCGATAGCGATTTTGATTTGATGATTATCAAAAAAACGAGAGAGAAATATTTTAATAGAATTTTTAAAACAAGAAAACTTCTTTATGGTATGAATGAATCTTTTGATATTATTGTTATGACTCCGGCAGAAATAAAAAAAAGCAGAGCATAAATGATTTTTTTATAAAAGAAATTTTAGAAAAAGGCAAGTCGCTTTATGAAAAAAAATAAATAACAATTTAAAAAATGGTTTGAAATTGGAAAAAATGAATTGGGATTTGCAAAATTAGGGTTAAGAGAAAGCGATGAATTTTATGCTCAAATTTGTATGGAATCTCATCAAGCGATAGAGAAATTTTTAAAATTTCGCGATGATTGCAATATAATAACCGCTTATTACATTGAATTAAGGTATCCTGTTCATTTTGGACAGAAAACTAAAAAGCAGGCGAAAGAAGCGGTAGAAACCGCAGAAAAAATTAAAAAAATTGTGGAGGGGTTAATAAAATAAAAAGGAGAAAAATATGGAAAATCAAAACAATAAACCCTTATTACGAAATTATTTAATGTTTTCTTTGTTTTCGCTTTTGTTTTTAGCATTAATTTATTTTCCAAAACTTTTACCGTCTTATGAAGCGTGGCTTAATAATAAAAGTGTAGTTCCTATAGTTATTGGAAGATTGTTTCTAGTTATTCCTCTAATTATTGCTGAATTTATAGGGAATGTTTTTTATATATTTTCCATTTTTGTTGCGCCTACTATAATTTTTGTTTTTTTGGTCAAAAAATATATATATAAAGAAGAAGGTAAATTCGTATTTCTAAAATTACCTGTTTTAATGTTATTTTTTTCAGAAATATCTAGTTTTTTAGCGGTTTATTCTTCGATGTTTGGAAATTTGTGTTCTGGAGAGGAGTGTATGATTAATTTGGTAATGATTTTTGCTTTACCGATATTCTGGGTTATAATTTCTATTATTGTTTCGGTCATTGTTTATGCGACGAATAAGAAGAATGGATTTTTAAGAGAGAAGATTCTTTTTAAAACAAAGTCAAAGATATTTAGAAATTTTTTTATAGTATTATCTGCAGTTTTATGTATATTGTTTTTGATTAAAATATCCAATTTTAGAAGCTCCTTTGATGAAGGGGATAATTTAAAAGAAGGAAAGTTTTTTGAAGAATTCCCAGATCTTCCTAATCTTAGAAGATGGGATGTAAGAATTTATAGTGGAACGACAACTTGGGATGTCTTTGGAGTTCAAAACTACAAAACAGTATATTATCAAAATTATTCGACATGTTTAGATAACAATCTAGCTAAAAATTACCAGGGAATAAAGCATTTGGAGGTAATAATTGTTGAATTTGATAGTTTTAACGAGTTGGTATCAAGTTTAAATAAAGCAGATATGTCAATTATAGATGGGGTTGTCAAATATAACGGGGGAGAAATTGAAGGGGAGCAATTATTGGAAAATATTTCTGGATGTGTAATAACTAAAATAGATGGTAAGTATTTTTGGATAGATAAAGATAAAAATTATTTTATTGAGGTTAAGACTAATCTTAACGAAAACATAGCTAATGATTATATGCAAATACTAGTAGGAAAATTCAGGTGTAAATAATATAGCAATAGCTCCGCATAATAATCCAAAGGCAAATGATTTCGGAAAGGGTGTTCGGAAGAACTTTGATAAAGTAAAAGGGCTGTTGGGATTATGAAAATAAGATTTAAAAAAATTTTATTCGGTCTAATAATTGTAGTTTTATGTTTTTTCTTTATTTTTATCCATAAAATTTATAAACAGTCGGTAATAGATGAAGCGCAAAAAGCAGATGTGATTGTGGTGTTAGGCGCTAGCCAATGGAACGGACAGCCAAGCCCTGTTTTAAGAAATAGATTAGACCATGCATATTCACTTTATAGGTTAAAATTTTCCAACAAGTTTATTTTAACAGGAGGGGTCGGGGAAGGTGAAAATGTATCAGAGTCGCAAGCTGGAAAAAATTATTTAATGCAAAAAGGGGTTGAAGAAGAAAATATTTTTATTGAAGAAAAAAGTAAAACTACTTGGCAGAATTTAAACGAAGCAAAAAATATTTTAGAGCAAAAAAAATTTAATTCAATAATTTTAGTAAGCGATGGGTTTCATATGTTTCGTTTAAAACAAATGGCAAATGATTTAGAAATAGAAAATTATATCTCTCCCGTAGAAGCAGGCAAAAATAAATTAACTAATTTTAAATATGTACTAAGAGAGTCCGTAGTGTATATCTTATACAAATTATTTAAGATATAGTATTAAAGTGGCTGCCTTGCCAAGACACAAAATTGTGGATAAAGGGGTATTGAAAGGGTTTTTGCAAATAAATTTGTTTTGCGGAAGCTATATTAGGTAATGTGGTAAAAAAGTGTTGGTAATTCTATGGGTTATTTTTGTAAAAGATGTAATACAAAATAAAACTTTTGCGATGTTCCCGTGTCATCCCTCTGTGAATTTTTACATCATTTTTTAAAAAAGAAAATCTTGTTTC
>JAZDNE010000154.1:0-4109 GCA_043800235.1 bacterium
CTGGTTAGGGCTAAGAAAATTTTAGGCGAGCGAGCAAACTCTTTCCCTTGAAAATTTGAAATGTCTTGATTGGTCGGGCTGGCGGGACTTGAACCCGCGACCTCATGCACCCCATGCATGCGCGCTAGCCAACTGCGCTACAGCCCGTCTTCTTCAAAAAAATTTAACTATCCCCTCCTATTTCAACTAACTCCCACATATCTCCTGCCATTTCTTCAATTTCCACTTTTACATTGTTTCCAAGCAATAATTTTATATTAAATTCTAAATTAGCAGGACTAATAATTTTATTATGTTCGCTAATAACGCCTAAATTTATTTTAATATTTTTTATAATCTTTATCTCTTGTTTTTGAGCATAAGCTCTTGCTAAATTAACTATTTGATTGGCAAGATGCAAGTCGTGCATAAAATAAAAAAAATTATAATTTCTAATTATTCTTTTCTATATAACTTCTCAAAATTTCCGTTGCCGCAAGCATATCTCTCCATCCCTTTTTTCTGTCTTTTAATAAATTTTTATATCTCTCATCCTGCCCCGCAATTTTACTCGTAAAAGACTCGTCATAAACAACAACATCAATAGCGAGATTTTTTTTTAAAAATTTAATAAAATCTTCTATAGATCTAACTTGCTTGCTTTCCATATCTCTATGGACGGGAATGCCAATAACTATTTTGCGGACACTTTCAATCTCGCAGATATTCTTTAATTGAGCTAATACAAAATCTCGTCCCTTATTTTCTATAAAAGAATACGGAACAACAATATTATTCTCAAGTTCGCCAAGCGCAAGCCCGATTCTCTTAGCGCCATAATCAATAGCTAATAATTTCATTTTTATAATTTTATAATTTTATAATTTTAAAATATTTAAGAGTTGTTTATTTTTTCGTTTTTTTTTCATTCTTAACGGAGCTCTAATTTTAAAAATTAAAAAATTAATCTCACTTTGTTAAAATTTTGCATCCTTTTGCGGTTATAGCGACAGTATGTTCAAAATGCGCCGCCAATTTTTTATCTCTCGTAACTACCGTCCACCCATCATCTAAAGTATCAACATAATAATCTCCTTGACAAACCATAGGTTCAATAGCTATTGTCATACCCTCTTCCAAAGGTATCCGTTTTATGTTGTTTATAACAAAATTAGGCACAGCAGGAGGCTCGTGCACAAATTTGCCAACGCCGTGTCCAACAAGATCGCGCACTGCCGAATAACCATTTTTTTCAACAAAATTTTGTACTGCGCGCGAAATATCATCAATAAAATTTCCTAATTTAACCTGTTTTATGCCAATTTCTAATGATTCCCGCGTGATTTTTAATAAACGAGCCGCATCTTTTGAAATTGCGCCTACCGATATTGTTCTTGCCATATCTGTAAAATATCCCTTATAACCCATCCCTATATCTATTCCAATAATGTCTCCAGATTTCAGCCTTCTTGATGGTTTCGCTGGAGCATGAACTACTTCTTCGTTAATTGAAGCGCATAACGCCGTCGGAAAAGCGGGACTATTGGGACTGCTTTTATAATTTTTAAACGAAGGCTCTCCGTTGCATTCTTTCATAAGCTTTATAGCCATATCTTCAAGCTCGCCTGTTGTAATTCCCGATTTTATCGACCTTTCAATCTCATCTAAAATTGAAGCTAAAATATGACCTCCTTCAGCCATAATCTCAATTTCTTGCGGTGTTTTAAGATAAATCATATATAAGAAAAAAAATAAAGCATAAAAACAATAAAACAATTTTATATTGTGATTTGTTAATTTTTTATTTTATTGCTTTCTTGACTTGTATTTTATCAAACATCTATAAAAATTACCATAGCAAAAAAATTTGCATGAATTTTTTAAATATCGTATAATTATATTGCGTTTATATATGCCCTCTATTAAAATAATACAACGAAATAATTTTCAATGGATAGATATCCATTGCAACAATGGAAGTAAAAATAAAGGAATAAAATATCTCGAGGAAAATTTCAGTTTCCATCCTTTGGATATAGAAGATTGTATTTCTATAACTCATCGCGCAAAATGCGATCAATATCAACTTTACTCTTTTCTAATTTTTCTTTTTCCGACTTATACTGAAAAAAATCGAGAAATAACTACTTCTGAGATAGATTTTTTTGTAAGCAAAGATTATTTAGTAAATGTCCATCGCGACCGCAATCTTAAAATTTTTAGCAATTTTTTTAAATTATGCGAGGAAAATGAAAATGAAAAAGAAAAATTTTTATCGTTGCCGCCTGAAAGGTTGCTTTACGAAATATTAAATCGCTTGTATCAAGATTGTTTCCCTATGCTTGACCATATTAGCGCTGACATTGATAATATCGAAAAACAAATTTTTGCCGGATATGAAAAAGAAATGGTGCATGAAATTTCAATAATTCGAAGAAATATAACCGATTTTAGAAAAATAATGCAACCGCACAAAAATGTTATAAAAAAACTCACGCTCTCTCTTCAAGAAAGTTCTTTATTTGAAATACAAAAAACTGACGCTTATTTTAATAACTTACTTGATTATACAAAAGAAATTTGGGATGCTTTAGAAAATTACAAAGAACGGATCGAGGCGCTTCAAGAAACAAACGAATCGCTTATCTCATTCAAACTTAATGATATAATGAAAACACTCACAATTATATCAGTAACCACATTTCCTATTACATTGATTGCGGCGATATTTGGCATGAACACGCCCGGCATACCGTTTACGGAATTAAAATATGGTTTTTGGATAGTTTTTAGCATTATGCTATCTATAGCCTTTTTTATGTTAATGCATTTTAAAAAGAGGGATTGGATGTGAGAACAATTTAAAATTAAAAGTTAAATACTTCTTTAATATCTTTACTGTTCTCCACTCTCACTAATTTATCTCGCAATTCTTTCGCGTTCGGAAATCCTTTCACATACCACAATAAATGCTTGCGCATTTCCACTATCCCATAATCTCCTTTCATCTTATAAGCTAATTTCGCGTGTCTAATCGCGATTTTTTTTATTTCATCTATACTAATTCGCGTTGATTGGCTTTCATATTTTCGTTGATTCGCGTTTTTTTCCATATACTCCTTTATCTCTCTAAAAATCCATGGCTTGCCTAACGCGCCTTGCGCGATACCAACCCCATCAACTCCAGTTTTTGCAATCATACTTTCCGCGTCCGCTATAGTATTTATGCCTCCGTTTCCCAAAACTGCTATCTTTCCCCCCGCTAATTCCACCACCCGCTTTATCATCTCATAATCAATATCCCCGCTAAAACCTTGCTCATAAGTCCGACCATGAATCATAATCGCGGCAATCGGAATATCAATTATATTTTTCATAAAATCCAACGCGGTTACCATAACTTTCTCTCCTTTGTTAGAAATAAAAGTTACGGGCGATTTTAAATTTATTCCAATTTCTATTGTTTCATTGTTTTGTTGCTTTATTGTTTTGTTGAAATTTATTCCAGCCCTAATCTTAACGCTTACTGGAATATTAACTGCCGCTATCACAGTTTTAATAATTTCCCTGCATAATGGCAAATTTCTCATTAAAACAACTCCCCCGCCATGGTTTACAACTTTTTTCGCAGGACAACCAAAATTTATATCAATTCCGTCTGCGCCGGCATCTTCCGCAATTTTTGCGGCTTTCCCAAATAACTCCAATCTTTTGCCAAATAATTGAATGACTACTGGATGCTCTTTTTTATTTATTTTAAGCATTTTAATAGTTTTTTTGCTATCATAATATAAAGCATCCGCGGATACCATTTCAGAATATACAACATCGGCTCCCATCTCGCGACAAAGAATTCTGAACGCGGAGTCAGTTATTCCTGCCATCGGCGCCAATGCTAAAATATTACTATTCTTCTTTAATTTTAGCCAAAAATTAGCTCTTTTACTTGACATATATTATTATTTATGCTATACTTTTTATTATTATACACACCCGAATTCACCCCCGAAGTGCAATTTTTTCATTCGGGATTTTTTTATTTTTAATTAATAAATTATTTTCAATCATAACTTTTTTTGCGGATTTATAACCTAATGATTTTCTGGGCTTACTATTTAAAATATTTTCAA
>JAZDNE010000155.1:0-5748 GCA_043800235.1 bacterium
TTCTGTTTATCCCGCGCAACACATAAATAATATGTCATCGCCTCTCTATTTTGTTTTTTTATCTTTTTGCCTTCTTTTTTTATTGAGATGTAGTGTCCCGTCGCTAATTTATCAAACCCCATCTCCATCGCTTTTTTATACAATATTCCAAATTTTATATCTCGATTGCATTTAACGCATGGATTAGGCGTTCGCCCTTGTTTATATTCGCTTAAAAAATAATCTATAACCTTTTTCTTAAACTCAACTTTTGCGTCTATCGCGTAAAATGGAATATTTAAAAATTCAGCCACTACCCGCGCTTGATTTTCTCCTTTATCTTCTTTAAATAACTTTAAATACAATGCAGTTAAATTATAACCGTCGTCTTTTAATATTTTAGCCGCCGCCGCAGAATCAACCCCGCCAGATAATGCAATCGCTATCTTTTGTTTTTTCTTCGACATAACTTCTTTATTAAAAGTATCTATTATTAAACTATTCAAATTCTACTCTCACAACTTTCTCCCATTCCCCGTGCAAATTGCAACTTGTTACAATTCTAAAACATGTATTTTTCATATAGCTCACATTAAATATGCATTTTGGTTCAACATCTGGTCCCAAATCAACCTTATCTAACAAAATATTATCGCTATATAATTCAATCCACTTTAAAAAATGTTCTTCTTCCATCTCGTGCCGAATTTCGCCGACAATAACTATCAACTCAAAAATATCTCCCCTCATCGGAGTATACGGAATTTCAACATTTGGAATATGCGCCCTTTCAAAATCAGATAAATCATCTGGATTTTTTGGTTTATTCATCTCCATAATATAAAATCATAAAATCTAAATCCGAAACTCTAAACAAATCCAACTAACTAAAATGCAAAGTTTAAAATAAAAATAGCAATTTTAAATTTATTTAGAATAAAAAGCATTCGGCATAAGTCCCATATTTATTTTAGCATATATTTTTTTATAAAAAAAGAGGTTAAAAAAAACCTCTCCCCCCTCATCTACATTGCAACACTTATTTGTAATTCTTTAAATATCCATAAATACTAAACTGCTGGCTAAAATTTGCTATTTTTTTTCGTTGCAGAACTTGCCACGCTCAAACAATCCTCGCTTGCAAAAATAAAAATTTTTAGCTATATAATCATCATCCTGAGTAATCGCAAAAATCCTTTTTCTATCGCCCCTTTCTCTCCCACTCTACCAAAAGTGGACTTGCGATAAAAATAGAAGAATATGTGCCCGAAATTAAACCTATAAGCAACGCTAAGCTAAAACCTTTGATAGCGTCTCCGCCAAAAAGATAAACAGGTATCAAAGAAACAAATGTAGTTCCAGACGCGTGAATAGATCTCATAAATACCTCATTTACGCTTGAATTTACGATTTCCTCAAATTCCCCTGATTTTTTAAATAAATTTTCTCTTATTCTATCAAAAATAACAATCGTATCATTAACGCTATACCCTAAAATTGTAAGCAAAGCCGCCACAAAAGACATATCCACAGACATATTATAATATTTCCCTAAAAAAACAAAAACGCCTACCACGATCATAACATCGTGAAATAAGGCCACAGCCGCGCAAACGCCATATTTCCAAGACGGCACTTTCTTTGAAACTTTCCTAAACGCCCATGCAATATATAAAGCGATAAATACTATAGCCAAGATAGCGGCTTTTACCGCTTTGCCTTTCAATTCTTTCCCCATAGACGGACCAACCGACTCAAACATTATTTCCTCCATAAAAACTCCTTCCTTATAAGAAGGCTTTGCAAGTCCCGCTAACTTTTCTATAATGGCTTGATGTTTTGCTTCATCAATATCCTCGCTTCGTAAAATAACACCTTTCTCGCCCAAAGGTTGTGCTGTTAAAGACTTTAAATTAAACCCTGATAAGGCATCTTGAATCACGACGCCGCTTAAAGGCTCTTCTTTAAATTTTAGTTCAATTAAAGAACCGCCTGTAAAATCAATCCCGTAATTCAAACCATAAACTAAAAAACCAATTACGCTTAAACCGACTAATATTCCAGAAACAGTTAAATATATTTTTCTTTTTTGAATAATGTTTAACATACAATCATATATAATCAGAATCTGCGAATTATTATCCAATATTATTCGCGGAATCGAATTATGCCGTTTTCTTTATTCTTTTTAAAAATAACCATAAATTATTACTCACCCATTGCCACTTAATCAAAATGTCCACAAAATTTCTCATTACAAAAAAATTCGTAAATATGCTGATAATCACACCTATAGATAAAGTTACAGCAAAACCGCGAATCATACTAGTGCCGAAACTCATAAGTATTGCGCAAGTTATTAAAGTAGATAAATTTCCATCTCTAATAGCTATCCATGCTTTAAAAAATCCTTCTTTTACAGCTGTCGCTATCATTTTTCCGCCTTCTAATTCTTCTTTTATTCTCTCAAAAATCAAAACGCTTGCGTCAACGCCCATTCCAAAAGATAAAATTAAACCAGCAATGCCAGATAGAGTTAAAGTAATCGAAAATAATTTAAAAACAGCTAAATTTATAACGGAATATACTAATAATCCTAAGCCTGATATGAACCCTAAAAATTTATATACCACAATCATATAAATTATTACTAACAAAAATCCACAAAGCGCCGCTTTTAAACTATTTTTAACTGTTTCCGAACCCAAAGTAGCGCCAACAGTTTGCTGATTTATTAATTTTATCGGAACTGGAAGCGCGCCAGCATTTAAATCCCGCGCTAATTTTTTAGCCTCTTCAATATTAAACTTGCCTGTAATTACAGCTTTCCCTTCTCTTATAGGCTCATTTACATTCGGAATACTCAAAGGTTCTCCATCTAAAAATATAGCAACCGGTTTACCAACATTGCGTTCCGTTATAGCGGCAAATAAATCTCTTCCCTCATCATTAAATTCAAGACCTATTTGAGGTTCGCCTATATTTCTATCAAACTGAACTTGCGCGAGCTTAAGCTGTTCGCCGCTTAACTCGGTATTTTTCCACCCGCCTTGTGGCGGGACATAATCATATTGATTTTTCTTTTTAATTAAAATTCTTGAAATTTTATATTCTATAATCGATCTTTCCTCCGCTTTAAATATTAAATGATAGCCAAACTTTGTTTCGATGATATTTGAGATTTTTCCTATTTGCATTTCAAAAGCCTCTTTTTCAAATTCAGAAACCATATCTCCCTTTTTAAACCATCCTAAATTGCCTCCTCGCTCAACAGCTCCAGGTTCTGTCGAATATTCCTGCGCTAATTGAGCAAAATTTTCCATAGTAGCCTTAGCTTTAACTTCTTCCATTTTTACTTTCGCTTCTTCTTTGCTCCACTCCTTATCGCAACCTTCAGCGCCTTTCCAACAAATTAAAATATGTCTTGCCCTTACTTCTTTATCCTGCGTTTCTCTTTTATCATCTGCTCTTAAAATACTATATCCTTGTTCATTCTCATATACATCTTCTATTATTTTTTTTTCATCTGAATGTATGGTTGAAGATGCGTTATCTAATGCCCCATCTAACGAAAACGCGCTTTCCTCGCCTTCTTTTCCTTCTTTCTCATCTTTTTCTTTTTCACCTTCTTCTCCGCCATCCTCGCCCCATGCCACTTTCGCCTTATCATAAATATCCGAAAACATTCCCATTGAATTCACATACCCCAAATCTCCTCCTTTTTTCTTCCCATCTTTATCAATATTCAAATAATCTTCGCTATATTCATTCGCCAAATCCTCAAAGCTTACTATGCCTTCTTTAGCTTGTTGCATAATCTCATCCGCCCGCTTTTTCACTTTTTTATTATATTCTTCCATATCTTTTTTTTCATCTTCAGTAAGATCGCGAGGAGGATCTGTATTTTCTTCTTTAAATTCTAAAAGCGGAGTTTCGCCGATCATTTTTATCGCTTGATTAACATCTTTAATTCCCGCGAGTTCTACAATCACTCTATAATTATCCCCGCTTTTATTTGTTTGCACTAAAGGTTCTGAAACGCCAAAAGCGTTTACTCTTCTTTCAATAACATCTCTTACTCCTTCAACTCTGTCGTCTTTTTCACTTGCGGATATGCCGCTTGTATCCGCGTCATAAACTAAATGCGTCCCGCCTTGAAGATCCAATCCAAGCCGATACGGCTTATCAATAAAATGAGAAAAATTAGATCCAATGTGATTATTTAGCCAGTCAACGGTCTTATTATAAGACGCTGGATAATTAAAATTTCCGGCTAAAAAAGTCAAAACTACAATAAATAAGAATATCATTCTTATCTTTCCTTTTGGAGAAGGGTGGAAAATAGAATCAATAAACCTCATACTAAAAATTAAATTCCCGCATTATTACAGGATAAATTAAAATAAATAATTCTTAAATCCAAATATCAAAGCTCAAATTATTCCAAACAAATTCCAATTTTAAATTTTGGACTTAATTTGGCATAATTTGGTATAATTTTGAAATAATTTTGCGTTTTGCGCCGTACATTTTGAACTTTTTTATACACTAAAGCTCCCTGCTGGAAAAAGGCGTTTTTACTACTGAGCATTATCCTTTAAGTTCGCGATATGAACAGTTTTAACCAATCAATCGCGCCCTAAAAGGCAATTTCCCTTGGGTAAAATCCTCGTCCATTTCACGCTAAGCGGAATGGAAATACCGGATTCCCTTATGGGGCTGTCGCCGAATACCTCTTTGTCCTAAATTCCCATATTTCGGTCAAATTTTCCAAAAAATTTTTTGGCTTAGCTTAGGCTAAACCACAAAATTTGTTTGAAAAATTATGCCTCGAAATCTGGAAATTTATGACTAAAGGAGCATTCGGCGACAGCCCCTTATATTATTGTTTGATCCAAATTCCAACAAAGGAGCATTAAATTATTATAGCACCTGTTTATATAAAGTAAAGTCTTGACATTTTTTCTTAATTGTGTAATTGCTTATTATAGAATTGCCGTTGAATACTCCTTTCTATTTTTGCAATGCCTTTCCCCTCAATATTCGATGGTAACTAATAGCAAATCTATGCGCCTCAGCCATAATGCGCGCAATAAGTTTTTTATCTATTTGTCCTCCCCCTGCCAAGAGAGGACTAAGGGCGGAAGATGCTAAATATAAATCTAATTTCTTCCTATTCGGTCCTTTCGCCACTCCGATTACCATCGGACGCGTCGTCTTTTCTTTACTCTTAAAATCTGAAATCTGCAATCTAAAATCTAAAATCTTATTCGCCGCGTTCACCTGCGCTTTTCCTCCATCCATTAAAATCAAATTCGGCATTTGCCATTCAATATGTTTAAATCTTCTTTCTAATACTTCCTTCAACATAGCAATATCATTGGCTTCTTTAACCGTCCTTATTTTAAATTTCCTATACTCATTTTTCGCCATTTCACCGTCCAAAAAAACAACCATGCTCCCAACCGCGTATTTCCCAGATATATTTGAAATATCATAGGCTTCGATACGATACTGTCTGCTCAATTCATCCATACGATCTAACGAGTTTTTTTTAATATTTGAATTCTGAAATTTTTTAAAAAATTGAAATTTAAAATTTGAATTTTTTTCTTTTATAAAATTATCAGCGCTCAAAAGAGAAACATCTTGCGCGTATTTTAATGCGAAAATTTTATCCCTCGTTTTTGCCGCTTCTTCATATCGCGCCGCCTCGGCTAATATATTCATATCCTTTTCTAATTTTCTAATAACTCCTTTTTTCTTCCC
>JAZDNE010000004.1:0-7410 GCA_043800235.1 bacterium
GCATACATTAGTTCATCGCCGGCTATAGACGCGGATGGGACAATTTATTTCGGTTCCACTGACAATTTTTTCTACGCGCTAAATCCAGATGGAACATTAAACTGGAAAAAAGATACTGGACATAGCGTAACCTCATCTGCCACAATAGCGGATGGAGTTATCTATATCGGAAATTCCGGCGGAAAAATATATGGGTTTGGAAAAAGCCTTTAACATCTATTGAGAGAGCAAGCTGGATTATCTTGCAAAATAATCCATAAAATCCAAGCTTGCCTCTCTCTTTTTTTTTGTAAAACTAAATAATATCGAGGGTAAATAATGTACATCTGAAAAAAATTTTGGTATAATAAAAATATAATTTGAATATGCGATATCTTCCCATATAACACGCGACGCGAAGACAAGACAACGCTCAGTCTCTACAATGAAGAAATTTAATTTATGCGAAAAAATATTTTTAATGGACTAAAAAAATTAGCTGTATTTTTTATTTTTTTTATTCTGCTCGCTCATATATTCGCATATTCCCCCGCTTTCAAGGAGGGTGGCTGGGGGATATTTTCCCCGCAATACGCGAGAGCGGAAGATGTAGAAACGGGTGCGATGGGCGCAAATTATACGGAAATCGTCCCCAAACTTAGCGTGCCGGTAGGAAAATTTGATACGAATAGCTTTGATAAAGCAAATCGGCAAAACTGGCTCGGGCAATATATACTCGCATGGTTCAATTATCTTGTCGGCGCGATCGGAATAATCGCAGTTATGATGATTTCGTGGGGGGGGATAAAATGGATAACCTCCGGCGGAAACTCAAGTCAAGTTGAAGACGCGAAAGGCAAAATAAAAAATGCCGTTATGGGCATTGTATTACTTCTTTGTACTTACACTATTTTTAAAACCATAAACCCGCGACTGTTGAATTTGAGTTTGCCGGAGATTGATAGGGTGGCACCGATAGAATACTGCTGTCGGAATAAAACGAATACTTCAATTTTAAAAATTAAATATGATGAAGAATGCGATGATACTACTGAAACCACTTTAATATTAGATGATTGTAAAAAATCGGGGGAAGCAATGAAAGCAGGTTGCCCTTCTGGCACAACGGGGACATATATATATAAAAATAATCAAGGAATACCTATAAGAATGAAGGTTAGTGATCAGGCAGCAACATCATTGGGGATAATGGGGTGCAAGGAGCTAAATAAAGAGCTTGCTGAGGTTAAACAGGTGTTCGTTACTGGAGGATGGTCGATTTGCTATACATGCAGAGATTAAGATAAATGAAAAGGAGATGCATAGTAAAGTTACTGCATCTCCTGATGTCGCTAGGTTTTAAAAAAATTTATTCTAATTGATATTCAAAAATGTATGCTGTAGGATTCCTAGTAAAAGAGGATGTTAAATAGCCAAAATGAAGTGAACAATTTCCAATTAAAAAATCCTTTTCAAAATCGATTATTATTTCATAGAGCGAGACACCTCTTACTACACCCAAAGGATTGACTTTAAAGGGAAGCTCGAAGCTATGGGTTAATAGATCAATCCTGTGCATGCCAGAATAAGGATTCCCAATAACATCCACAAATTTGAGATATGAAAGATGTGCGGTTTCAGCGGGGTTATGCCCGAAATAAAATAATATCTGATCAGTTTTTTTAAGAATAAATATTTCCTTTATTTCTTTCCCCGTAGCAAATCCGCGCACTCCAACTTTCTCCACAACATTAACAGCTTTGACAGGTAAAAGTTGCCCATCGCGTAAAACCCACAGCCCCAGATGCGGCGGTTCGGGAATACTGCCAGCAGAAGCAAACACAGGCAAAATCAACAAAACCAACAAAATTCCTAAAAAAATTCTCTTTCTCATCTTTTTTCTCCTTTTCTTATTAAAGGGTTAATTGTTAAATTCTCCCCTTCTTCTCCCCATTCTCAAATTCATCAAAATGCGCCTGCCGTTCTAATTTAGGCAACGACACAAATTTTTGATGAATTTTTTACTTATTGTCATCTCGATTGAATGGCTGGGGGTGCAGGCAGACGGATTTTAATGAGTGTGTCATTCCGACCGACCCCGAATAAAGTTGAGTGAAACGAAACTGAATGAGGGGGAGCGGAGGAATCCCTTTCAGTACCTATAATTAAGCTAAAAGTAAAGGGATTTCTCCACTCGCTCAAAAATATTTATTCCATTTCACTCAATAAATATTTTTTCGTTCGGTCGAAGCTTGTCCTGAGCGAAGTCGAATGGATGACAAAAGCCTCCCCTTAAATTCTGTATAACCCATTTGACGCGCGTCAGAGAGTATGGCGGGAAATCATAAGTTGTGCCGTCGAAAAATCCCCCCATCCCGCATACTGCGGGATGACCCCCTTTAAAAAGGGGGTAAAACCAAGCCGCTCAATTGAGATGACAATATTCTTTAATTTTCAAAGACCAAATGTGCTATTCATCAATTTTTCATAGTTTCTAAGCGCATTTTCATAATGCGATATCCTTATCAAAAAACCCCCAAAAATGGGGGTTTTATATTTTATTTAATTTTTTTTGAACATTCCCGTTTACGCTAAATATACGCTCAAGGCTTTCTATTTCATCCTCGCTCAAAACCAATATCCATTGCATTATTTTTTCGCTAAATTTAGCCATATTTTTAATTTATCCACAATTTGCATAGTAATTATACATTTTTTTTATATTTTGTCAATGAAAAATCTGTGGATAACTTTTTTTTTCTTTCTTATATTGACATTTTTTTTCTATGTGATATATGGAGTTCGATGAATTAAATTTTTCAATTAAGTTCTTTCAAAATTTCTGTGGGCATCTTTCTTTATATAAGGAGAAAAAAAGATGAAAAAAAAATTTGAAATTATCTTGATCTTTGCTTTATTGTTTTGCTGCTGTTTTATTAAGTCTGCCGCCGCTGAAGAATATGCGATTACGGAATTAACATATTCCATAGTTGGAGGAACAGTAACCATAGCTTCAGAAGATTTATACAATGAATTATTAGGGGAACAAAATAAAATTAATCGTCCAAATTTTCTTTCCAATCTTAACTTAGGAAAAAAATTTAGAAATTTTATTCCCGTAGTAAAAACCGCGACAATTATAACAGCGGACAATGAATATCCAGCGGAAATAACTGTCTCAAAATCCGAGCCGAATGTAGTAATTTTAATATCGGAATATTTGAATTTCTATAATAAAGCCGCATTTGAATTTTTTCCTTTTGACGCGCGGATAGATGAGTTAGAAAAAACAATAACTCTAACCGGCGTTGATTTTAACGGAGAATAAAATTATTTCTTTTTACGCTAAATTATCCCACAGAAATTAAAAGAGGAGGTATGATTATATCATGCCTCCTCTTATTGCTTTTATATAGCGATTATAAATCTTTATTTTTTAATTTTTTCTCAGTATTCTCGTCGGATAAAGCAATCCCCCTCACAATATTCGTGATATTCCTATCCATTTCCTCAACTTTTGCCATAAATCTGAACGCTAAATAAAAAAGCGCCAATATAGAAATATAAATAGCGAGATTAGAGCCTCTCTCAACTCCGACAAAATCAGCGATCATATCCGTCGTTTTAGACCAGATAACCGCAGTGGCGACAATTATCCAAAAAAATCCCCATCCCATAAACTCTTTGTTCGTTATTTCCTTTTTTTTGAATTTTTTCGCCATCCTTCCAAAGACAAAGATGATGAAAAGCAATATTATTAGTTTAATTAACATAATTTGAATTTTAAAAATATATTAACTTTATATAGCGAAATTATTTAAAATTGTACCGTGCTTGTCATTCCGTGCTTGACACGGAATCCATGATTAAAGGCTTCAAATGTGTATCTATAAAGGCTTAATTAAGAGAAATAATACCAATTAATTTATTCTGGATCCCGCATCAAGCGCGGGATGACACATAGAGTAATTGGAAATAATTTAAAGTAATACCACTATATAAT
The DNA here is from genome assembly GCA_043800235.1 of bacterium. Lineage (GTDB taxonomy): Bacteria > Patescibacteriota > Patescibacteriia > JAZDEU01 > JAZDEU01 > JAZDNE01. The sequence goes on from JAZDNE010000004.1 coordinate 3,983, forward strand.
CTTTCGCAAAATCAAATCACGCAATATCTCAATGCCTCCGCCAAATCCTTGCCCATATTCATTATATATAAATTTCACGGGAACTTCGCGCCATTTTAAATTATTTCTTTTAACTTCGGACGGTATCTCGGTATTATGAGCCATCTTATCTTGCGTTATTTTAATTTTTTGAGCGGCAAAATTTGACATCGCGCGCAATCCATTATGAACATCCGTTAATTTCATCCCAGTTAAAAATCTATTCAAATAAATAGCCGGCTTTAATATAAAAAATTTTTTTGTAAATGGAATATAATCAGTATCAATAAGAAATTTAGACCCAAAAACCACATCGCATTCTTTATTTTTTATTGGCTTGATCAATTTATCAATATCAGAAGCTATATGCTGTCCGTCAGCGTCAAAATGAACAATTATATCCGCGCCCATCTTTAAGGCGCGCGTATTGCCAGTTTCTAATGCCGCGCCTTGTCCTCTATTTATTATATGGCGCGAAACAAGCGCGCCTGCGCGACGCGCGAATATAAATGTATCATCTTTTGAACCGTCGTCAACGACTATAATTTCATCTACATACGGCTTTACTTCGCTAACAACTTTCTTAATTGTTTTTTCCTCATTATACGCGGGAATAACAGCAATAACCATATTATAAATATGACAGGGAAATTTTAAAATTATATATGTAAATTATGTGAATTCCCCATATGGACGACACACTATGAAACTGCGCTTAGAAATAGCAAAGATTGATGAGCCGCGAAGTTTTGGAGCGAGTAAAAATTTGAGGCGTATCCGTTGATACAGCGAAAATTTTTACTCGTGAAAAACAAGCGGATCGCAGTTTTTTGATATTTATGGAGCGCAAAGTCATAGTGTGATGTCCATAATCTCCCTTAGCGCTTCAAGCGCTCTATGTATTAAAACTCTTGTATTACCCTTGCTTTTCCCTAAAATATCCGCAATTTCCGCAATAGATAAATCATCAACATACCTTAATAAAATAGCCTCCTTATATTCCGCCTTTAATTTGACTAAAAATTTATTCAGCCTTTCAAATTCTATTTCTGAATCTATTTTCTTTTCCATAATGGCGCCATTCTCATCTTTAATTTTTTCTAAATCGCTATGCTCAAGAATAGGCTGATCAAATTTTGGTTTTTTCCTATAATAATCGACCACTTTATTTCTCGCGATACTGTATAAAAAAGCATTTATGGAATTGATTTTTTTCCCTTCCCTTATATACTCCCATGCTTTAAAAAATACTTCGGAAGCTAAATCCTCCGCATCCTCTATATTTGAAACTTTAAAAAATATAAAACGATAAATCTTTTCCAAATACAAATCATAAACTTTCGCGAAAGCCGCTGCTTCTTTGGAATTTATTTTTATTAAAAGTATTTTTTCCTTAAATCCGCGCATAATCAGATTGCATTTATAATTTGACAATTTGCCCCTTATTCAATTTTTTTCCCTGTTCAACCTTTTCACTATTGCGTTTAGGAAAAATATACTCCTCTTTCTTATCGCATTTTTCTTCTTTATCAATATCAATAACAGAATTTTCTATCCGTTTTCCTTTAAAATCAACTGCCCCTTTTTTAAGCGCGCTAAAAAGCGAAACCGAATCAATAACATTTTTTCCGCTGCCAAACTTATCAGCTTCATTTATATTTCGCTTGCTGAGAATCGCCCCCAAATCTATTTTTTTATTTTCCGCGCATTTCTCATCCCGCGCGCTATTATTATATATTTTTTTTTCTTCCTCTTTTTTCTTCATATCGCAAATTTTCGCAGGCTGAGTTCTTAATTCTTGTTTTGAGTTTTCCCGCTCCAGCTTTTTTTTACGATCAATCGATTCGTTGATTTTTTGCATATCCAATTCTCCTCTTTTAAATTTTTTCAGACATTCCTTGCAAAATACAGATCTTGTATTATCTGGCTTAAAATTAACCCTCGTCTCTTTTCCGCAAGCGGAACAAATAACATCATATCCATCAATTATATTTTTATCATCTCTTTTAATTTCTAAATTTCTTGATTTGTTAATTTCAAAATTATTCTTGCGGTTATAATCGCTTTCCTCATCGATTTTTAATTCTTTATTATTGGCTGCCTGCGCATGCAAATTTTCAATATCCGTCCCGCTCCATCTCATAATTTTTTCTTCAATTATTTCTCTTTTTTCAGCGTACCTTTCACGAGAAAGATTTATAACCTTTTCTTTATTATTTGTTATTTCATCCGTTTTTAACGGAGGCAGTCCGTTGGCGGAAAAAGGATCCGTCGCAATTCCATCAACCATAAGTTTCATATAACATTCCCACTTTGGAATATTAACCAAATCCTCTTCTACAAACTTAGGCGTAAACTCTTTTACAAGTTCTTCCGCGTCAGCGGCTCCAATTCTAAATAAAACCATAGTCCCGACATTTCCAAAAACAGCCGGACGAACGACCTCATTAAGTTGTTCGATGTATTGGTGAGCCATTATCAAATTTAAATGATATTTTCTCGCCTCGGAAAGAATAGTCGCAAAACTGTCAGTCGCAAAATTCTGGAACTCGTCGACATAAAGATAAAAATCTTTTCGTTTTTCTTCAGGTATATTTATTCTGTCCATAGCGGCAAGCTGTATTTTTGTGATCATCATTGAACCAAGCAAACCCGAAGTATCCTCTCCAATTCTTCCTTTTGACAGATTAACCAATAAAATTTTTTCATTATCCATAACTTCGCGCATATCAAATGATGATTTTACTTGTCCTACTATATTGCGTATCAAAAAATTAGACAAAAATTGCCCTACCTTATTTTGAATAGGACTTATTGCCTCAACTTGAAATTTATCAGGATATTTTGAATATTCCTCAACCCAAAAAGCCTTAACAACAGGGTCTTTAATGTTCGTTATTATTTTCTTGCGATACCCTTTATCAACTAAAAGACGCATTATTCCTAAAAGAGTGGTTCCGCTTGTATCAAGAAGGGCAAGAATTGCGTTTCTTAAAAGATATTCCAACCGGGGTCCCCAACTATCCGCCCATAATTTTTTAAAAACACTGATTAAACCGGAGCATATTAAATGTTTATACCTTGGATCAATAGTTTCTAAAGGATTAAACGCGATTGGATAATCCATATCTGAAGGATCAAAATTTATAACATCATTAATCCTTTTTGAAGGAATATAATTCATAACTTTTTCGACCAAATCCCCATGCGGATCAACAACTGCGACTCCTTTCCCAGACCTAATATCGTCAACAATCATATTTTCAAGCATAGTGGATTTTCCCATACCCGTTTTCCCAATAAGATACATATGCCGCCTGCGGTCATCTCTTTTAATTCCAAAACGCCTTTTTTGGTTTCGAAAATTTGTTTCGGCAAAAATTGTTATGTCAGGATTATTATTCATACAG
>JAZDNE010000015.1:0-2701 GCA_043800235.1 bacterium
AACGATTATCATTGGAGTTCATCATCCCCGCAAATGCAGTGGAAATCTGTTGGCAATATGAGCTATCGCGTTATAACCGCAGACGGCGAAGCGGCATTTAAAAACTCTACCGTGCCGATAACCGGGTGGATATTGTTTTAAAGGAAACTTTTTTTTATTTTTTAACTTCTTTTTTTTTGGGGGGGGCTGAAATTTATTTTCAGTCTCCTTCTTTTATTTTAAAAAACTTTTTATGCTACCTCTCTGTCAAGGAACAATCTTTTTAAGAAATTTTTAAGAAATTTTTGACATTTTATTAAAAATGCGGTTAAATAGGGTAATGAGTTTTGATCTTTCGACCTTTAAAAATTCCAGATTAGGCATAAATTTAAAATTTTAGCAACTGAGATTTTGCAGTTTATTTTTAATGAAAGGGTAAAACGATGGAAGCATTAAAAGATAAAAAAGAGATTTCTAAAAATTCTTCAATTTTCGATGAAGAGTATTATTTTGGAAGATATAACTGTGCCCAAATTAGCAATCTTACTTATAATTATAAACCATATCTGCTGACAAGCGAAGCAGATATTGGCGGTAAGGAGAGAGGTAAATTTGGAATAATAAAAACAGTATCAACAGTTAGCGCAAAAGACTGCGCTGGACATTTCGGGTCAAGAGAATCAGGACAAGAAAATTTAAGAATTCCGTTATTACATCTATCTCGTATTATGAACATTGCTGGTCAAATTGCGGCCTTACACGGTTTTAGCAATAATAATGGCAATGGTCCTAAAATTCCTGTTCTTGTTGGAGGTAAAAAAGTCAGAGCGCGTAACCAAAATTTAATGGCTCCTCCAGCCTCGGTTGTTGCGATCGCAACTGATTTTAAATATGAAGAAGATAAATTTAGCGCAAGAACATTTGCTCGCGCAGAAGGCGAAGAATATGCAGAGATTGAGAGATTATTTTTTCAATTGATGCCGATAGCCGATTTTTCTAACAGGAAAAGAGGGATTGTAAGCGAAATACCAGTAGAGCAGTTAAAAAGAGAAGGATGGGAAGTCAGGAAAGATATGTATCGTTCTGATATTGAGGAACATATCTTTGAAAGAAGACCTTTCCATCAGTTAGATCAGGCTATGCTGTTCCAATCGGATGTCGGGTTAAAACTCGTAATGCGAGCGAAAATCACTGAAGCAGAATGTGACGGTCAATTAAAAATAAATGGACAATCAACGATTTCTTTAATTGACTATTCAAAATTGATGGCTCTTACTGCTGAACTTTTGGCGAGCTTAGTTACACAGCAACGGTTTGAAGGTCTCCATGTGGTTCCTATTGCTGTAAAGGTTGAGAACGTCACAACTCCTAATCTGGTTCTATTATCTCCGCCTGCTTCTGTAGTTGTTGAAGCAAATATCTCTCTTGCGGATTTAAATGATGTCAAGAAAATCCGCAGAGGAAAAAATCAATTTTGGGCAGATACGGCATCTGTCGGGGTTAAAGGCACTGAAGTAGCGAAGATGGAAAAAATAGCATACGCTCTCATAAAAGAAGACGCATTTTTTTAAAAGGTATGCGAGCCGTGGTTTCATAGATATATCGGCTTCTGGAAGAAATTTCAGAAGCCCTTTTTTATTTGCAAGACTTCTATAAAAATGGTATATTTATTATCATATAATAGCAAATGTTTTTATTTATGGATATTAAAAATGTTTTTCTTTTACTCGCTACCATAATTAATATTACTCTATCAATTTTAGTATATCTCCGAAGTTCAAAAAAGGTTGCTCATTTAGCGTATAGTCTTTTTGCGTTTTCCGTTGGTTTATGGGCATTTGTTTTAGCAATGTTTCGCTATGTTACTGATTTAAACATTGCTTTATGGTGGATGAAGATTTCTTACATAGCTGCGGTTATTATTGCTTGTTCTTTTTTATATTTTAGTCTATATTTCCCTGAAAATAAAAAATTAAAAACTAAAACTAATTTTTTTATTCTTGCTCCAACAATATTATTATCTTTACTGTTATTATCGTCAAAATTTTTAGTTAAAGAGGTTATTATTACTTCTTTTGGTAGAGATATCATTTCAGTTGATTGGGGACATATAGTTTTTGCTCTATACTTTACAACGTTCTTTTTTGGAGGAATATGTGTCGCTTTTTATAAATATAAACATTTAATAGGGATTACTAAAGATCAATTGAGATATGTTATACTCGGCACCTTAATTGCAGGAACATTTGGCGCATTCTTTAATTTAGTTATACCGCTTTTTTGGAATACTCATAAATTTGTATGGCTTGGTCCGTTATTTACTGTGTTCATTATAGCTTGTTCAAGTTACGCGATCACGCGCTATCGGTTAATGGATATACGAATAGCTATACGGAAAAGCGCGGTGTATTTTCTGGCGGCCATATTTTCTTATGGCTTTTTTTATTTTTCGGCATGGCTTTTGACCCGCCTGTTCGGCGATATATACGCGGGAGGCGCTCTTTTTTTCGGGATTTTTATCGCGGTATGTTTTGTGAGTTTGTTTTTTCTGGTTGAAAAAATTATAAATATTCTCGCGAATAAATATTTTTTCGCCTCGCTATACAACCAGCATGAGACTTTAAAAAAATTAAGCGAGAAAATAACTTCCGTGGTTGATTTAAAAAAACTGATCGCGGATATCACCAATGTTTTAAAAAAGGAATTATTTTTAGAAAAACTC
>JAZDNE010000037.1:0-5280 GCA_043800235.1 bacterium
AGTCATAAATTTCCAGATTTCGAGGCATAATTTTTCAAACAAATTTTGCGGTTTAGCCTAAGCTAAGCCAAAAGATTTTTTGGAAAATTTGACCGAAATATGGGAATTTAGGACAAAGAGGTATTCGGCGACAGTCCCATAAGTCTTATATGACTAATCTGACCTATAAGACTTATATATATTATTAAAATTCTAATCCGCCATCTCTTGCGCCCTCGGCTAATTCTTTTACTCTGCCATGATATAAATAATTAGATCTGTCAAAAACTACTTTTTTAATTTTTTTCGCCATCGCTTTATCCGCAATATTTTTACCTGTTTCTCGAGCTGCCTCTTTCTTATTTTTAACAGATTTAATAATTTCAGAACAAAGAACAATTCCTTTAATATCATCTATAATTTGCGCGTAAATAAACTTATTGCTTCTAAACACAGTCAATCTCGGCAAATCATTTTTACCTTTTATCCTTTTTCTAACTCTATCGCCCCTCATCTCTTTTTTATTGTTTTTTTTCTTAATATCCATAAAAACAGACTAAGAAACGAATTCTCACGAATTACGAATTCGTGATTTGTGTCTATTAGTCAATTTGTATAAATTTATTTTTCTCTACTTCTCTCCGCCTTTCGCAGTTTTACCTGCTTTTCTTCTTATCACTTCATCAACATATTTTATTCCCTTTCCTTTATATGGTTCCGGTTTTCTAATCTTTCTTATATTTGCCGCTACTTGTCCGACTAATTGCTTGTCAAAACTCGATAATATTATAATATTTTTCTCAATTTTAGCTTCAACATTTTCAGGCAAATTAAACTCAATCGGATGAGAATAGCCCAAATTCAAAATTAATTTATCTTTCTCTTGCGCAACTCTATACCCTACGCCGTTAATTTCTAATTTTTTTTCAAATCCATCCTTTACGCCCTTAACCATATTAAAAATTAAATTTCGATATAATCCCCATAACGCGCTTGAATTCTTGCCATCGGAAGCTGCTTTTACATTTATAATATTATTGTTTTTTTCAACTATAATTTGATGATGAATATTCATCATTAATTGTCCTTTCGGTCCTTTAACGGTTATCTTATCAGCTTCCAAACTAACTTCTACTTTATCTGGTATTTCAATTGGTAATTTTCCTATACGCGACATAATCTCAAGAAAACAAGAAAACATACGCGCCGCTATGCGGGACTAAACAATAAAACATATCTTTGTTGTATTGTTTTGCTGTTTTCTTGCTTTTTTGTTTCGTTTTTAGTAAATCTCGCAAATTACTTCCCCGCCTATTCCTTTTTTTCGAGCTTCTTTATTCGTCATAATTCCATGCGATGTGGAAATTACAGCTATTCCTGAATTATTTAAAACTATCGGCAAATCTTTTTTATCCACATAAACCCTTCTGCTTGGCTTGCTCACTCTCTTTAAATAAGTTAAAGAAGGTTTTCCATTATCATACTTAAGCTCTATTTCAATTTCATTAAACTTATTCTTTATAATCTGATAATCGCTTATATAATTTTCCTCTTTTAAAATATCTAAAATCTTCATCTTTATTTTTGAACATGGAAGCGCGACAATCTTTTTTCTCGCAAGATTGGCATTCTTTATTCTTGTTAACATGTCTGAAATTGGATCTGTCATCATACTTTCAAGAAAACAAGAAAACAATTGAACAAGAAAACAATATATATCGTTTTTTTGCTTTTTTGTTTTATTGTTTTTTTGAGATTACCAGCTCGCCTTTGTTATTCCTGGTATCGCGCCTTGGGATGCCAACTCTCTAAAACATATCCTGCAAAGCTCGAATTTTCTCATATACCCATGCCTCCTGCCGCATCTCCAGCATCTTCTAACAATCCTAGTGGAATATTTAGCTTTTCTATTTGATTTTACGATTTGTGATTTAATAGCCATAAAAAATTTATCTTATTATATTTATTGCCATTTACTATCAGATTTTTCTTTCTTAAACGGGAATCCCATTTCTCTAAGCAAAGCGACACTTTGTTCATTATTTAATGCTGTGGTAACTATCGTAATTTCTAAACCATGAATTTTTTCAACCTCGTCTAATTTAATTTCAGGAAAACAGATGTGTTCCTTAAAACCAATGGTAATATTACCATTGCCGTCCGCCACTTCACGGCTTATTCCTCTAAAATCTCTAATCCTCGGGAAAGTCACATTTATCAATTTATCCAAAAAATCATACATTCTTGTTTTTCTTAATGTGACCTTCATTCCTACAATCAGTCCCTTTCTAATTTTAAAATTAGAAATTGATTTTTTGGCTTTTGTTTTCACAGGCTTCTGTCCTGTGATTCTAAGCAAATTATTTTCAACAACATCAACAAATTCTTTATCATTCAATCCTTTGCTTAATCCGACATTTATAATTATTTTTTTTATTTTCGGCGTTGCTAAATCATTTTTTATATCAAATTCTTTTTTTAGTGTCGGCATTATTTCTTTCTTATATTTTGTGTATAATCTATTCATAAAATTATATATCCTATAAGTCCGAGATATTCTATCAGACCTATCAGACCTATCAAACTTATAAAATTTCCCCGCACTTTTTACATACTCTAACCTTACTTTTATCTTCCAGCCTTTTATACCCGACTCTTACCGGCTTATTACAATGCGCGCAAAGCGCCATTGCCTTTGAAACTGCCATTGGGCAAGGAAATTGAATTTTTTGACCTGGCTTCCCGTCCTTTTGTCTTTTTATATGTTTTACCATCAAATTAATTCCTTCAGCTACAAATAAATTATCTTTAGGAATAACCTGTATAACTTTACCTTCTTTGCCTTTGTCCTTGCCCGCTATAATTTTAACTTTATCATTAATTTTTATCTTCATATAATTATACAAATTAACACTAATAATGAACAAATTTTCGCTAATTGCTAATCTGTAATTAACGTCTATTGTCCAATAATTCAAATAATCCGCCCTAAAGCACTTCTGGAGCAAGTGAAATTATCTTATTAAATCCATTAGCTCTCAATTCTCGCGCGATAGGACCAAAAATTCTTGTTCCTTTCGGTTCTTTATTCTTCTTATCAATTATAACTACCGCGTTCTCATCAAATCTTATATAAATCCCGCTGCTTCTTCTTGTTTCTTTTTTAGTTCTTACCACTACCGCATGCATAACATCCCCCTTCTTCACCATACTATGAGGAGTCGCTTCTTTAATAGTGACAGTTATTATATCTCCTAAACCTGCGTATCTTTTTCTATACCCGCCTAAAACTCTTATGCATTGTATTCTCTTTGCGCCAGTATTATCTGCGGATTTTAATATTGTTCTATGTTGTATCATATTCAATAAATCAACAAATAAAATTGATTTTGTGATTATATTACTCGCCACTTTTTATCTTTGCTAATAGGGCGGCATTCCATAAAATTTATTTCATCGTCTTTCTTATATTTATTTTTCTCATCATGCACTTTATATTTTTTGCTTGATATATAATGTTTCTTATATTTCGAATTAAACTCCGTATTATTAACTAAAACAACCAAAGTTTTATCCATCTTATCGCTTATCACAACTCCTTTAAATACTCTTTTTCTTTTTTCACTTTTATTTATTGGCATAAAATAAAATATAATTATTCGTGTAAAAATTTTATAAAATTACAGAATTTTTTGGATTAAATATGCAAATTTAAAAAAATTGCCAAAATTCAGTATTAAGTTGCCGACTTATTAACTACCGTCATAATTCTGGCGATATCTTTCTTTATCACTCTGAATTCACGCACATTTTTAAGACTTCCTATGGAAGTTTCAAACTTCATATTCATTAACTTAGCTTGTTTTACAGCTAATAAATTTTTCAACTCTTTCTTTGATTTTTCTTTTAATTCTTCAAAATACATAAATTTTTATAGATCCCATAAATAACATCTATTTCTCTACAAATTTTACTTTAATTGGCAATTTATGTCCAGCTGATTCTATCGCTTCTTTAGCTTTATCAGCGCTAATTCCTTCCATTTCAAACAACATCATACCAATTTTAACTATTGACACATAATGATCTACCGACCCTTTTCCTCCTCCCATTCCTATTTCTCCTCCTTTTTTGGTTACAGGTTTATCAGGAAATATTCTGATCCAAATCTTACCTCCTTTTTGAAGCGATTTAGCGATTACTCTTCTTGTCGCTTCTATTTGTCTTGAAGTTACCCAGCCTTCCTCAACGGCTTTCATTCCAAAACTTCCGAAATCAATATTTCTCTTATTCGTAGCTACTCCTTTTCCGCTTCTTCTTCCTTTAAATGATTTTCTATGTTTTGTTTTTTTTGGCGCTAACATAAACTCAACAAAACAATAAAACATACGGCGACATTCCCGCCTAAACAACAAAACAAAATAATTTTTTCTTGTTTTCTTGTTTTCTTGCTTTTTTGCTTTATTGATTAAATACTTCTCCCTTATATATCCAAACTTTTACTCCTATCGCTCCGTAAATTGTGCGCGCAGTCCCTCTAGAATAATCTATATCTGCTCTTAAAGTATGCAATGGGATTTTTCCTGCTGTTAATTTTTCAGTTCTTGCGATTTCAGCTCCATTAAGTCTTCCAGAAACTACTATTTTAACTCCTTTAGCTCCTGCTTTTTCAACTTTTCCATTAGCTTGCTTTAAAGCGCGTCTGAAAGGGATTCTTTTTTCAATATCATCTATAACATTTTGCAATACAATATTTGCTGAAAGATTTGGATTTCGCACCTCTTGAATATTCAAATTCAAATTTATATCCGATAAACCAATTTTATTGAACAACTTTTTTAAATTATTCTTTAATTCCTCAATTCCAGCGCCTGACCTGCCGATTATAACTCCTGGTTTTGCGGAATAAATTATTATTTTAATATTATTTGTTGATCTTTCAATTTCTATTTTATCAATCGCGGCTTCTCTTAATTGCTTTTTTAAAAATTTACGAATTAAAACATCCTGCTTTAAAAAGGAGCTGAATTTTCCTTTAGCAAACCATTTTGAATCCCATGTCCTAATTATGCCCATTCTAAATATTTTCGGATTTACTTTGTGTCCCATATATAATCGACGAATTAACACTTCGTTCTTATTTAATTTTTAATTTCTCTATATGGGACTGTCGCCGAATACCTCTTTGTCCTAAATTCCCATATTTCGGTCAAATTTTCCAAAAAATCTTTTGGCTTAGCTTAGGCTAAACCGCAAAATTTGTTTGAAAAATTATGCCTCGAAATCTGGAAATTTATGACT
>JAZDNE010000075.1:0-4021 GCA_043800235.1 bacterium
ATAATGCGCGCGGATACCTCCGCCGTTCTCCTCTGTGCCGCTTCGCAACACATCGGATAACACCGGATATCTGAAATGATTTTTCAAAAATTATCTTTTTTCAAAATCACTTCAGATTATCCGCGCGCATTATGTGAAATAAATTTTTTTCTTTATTTTAAATTTTTTCTCAATCTGCTTTTTTAAATAAGGAATAATAAGTTTTTTTATTTATTTTAAAAGGGGTTTCAAGGAGTGTTTTCTCCGCTACGCTGCGAAAACGATTTATTTAATTGCTTTTTTGTGATAAGATGATAGTAATAGAGGCAATAATTTGATTATCTATGCAAAAACCATATTACGAAAAACCTAAATTTAAGCTATATAAAGATGATTGCTTGAATATTTTAAATTCTCTCCCAGAAAATTCGGTGGATATGATTTTTGCAGATCCTCCTTATTTTTTGTCTAGCGGCAGTTTCACCTGTCAAAATGGTAAAATGGTTAGTGTAAAAAAAGGCGATTGGGATTTAACTAATGGCACAAAAAAGAATTTTGAATTTCATTTGTCATGGATTGATGCTTGCAGACGAGTTTTAAAACAAAATGGCACAATTTGGATTAGCGGAACATATCACTCAATTTATCAGTGTGGTTTTGCGCTGGAAATTAAAAAATTTCATATTTTAAATGACATTGCGTGGTTCAAGCCAAATGCCTCGCCGAATTTGTCTTGCAGATTTTTTACCGCTAGTCATGAAACTTTGATTTGGGCAAGAAAAGAGAAGAAGGCAAAGCACATCTTCAATTACGACTTAATGAAAGATGGCGACTGGCCAGAAGATCAACTAAAAAAACCAGGATTGCAAATGCGATCCGTTTGGTCAATAAATACGCCGAAACCGATTGAAAAAAAGTTTGGCAAACACCCAACGCAAAAACCTTCTGATTTATTAAAAAGAATTGTTTTAGCAAGTACAAACAAGGGTGATGTTGTTTTAGATCCTTTTACTGGAAGCTCAACGACTGGACTTGCGGCATATCTTTATGGTCGCAATTTTATCGGGATTGATAGTGAAAAACAATATCTCGATTTATCAATCAAAAGATTTGAAGAATTAGACAAGAATATAAAAAATAAATTTTCAAAAAAATAGTATGAAAATAGTTACAAGAACAACAGCAATAAACAATTTGAAAAAACATATCGGAAAAGATTTGCGAAAACTTGCATTGCAACACGGCATTACGACCTACGAGACAGGAAAGCAAAACAAGGGTTGGAAAGGTTTGGTTTTGGAAAGATTGGCGGGATTGGAATGCAATGTCTCAAAAGCGCCAAACGGACTTTCTTATGAGCTAAAATCTGTCAGTTTTCGCAAAGTCAAAAATGAACTTGTGCCGAAAGAAACAATGGCAATCACTATGATCAATCCCGAGGAATTGAAACAACATTCATTTTTTGAAAGTCATTGTTGGGCGAAACTAAAATCCATCGTATTTTGCGCTGTAAAATGGGACGGCATAAATTCAGACGGAGCGGAATTACTGAAAGTTGCAAGTTTGGATTTTGCCGAAGATGATGAGCTTATCAAAGAAATCAAAGCCGATTATGATTTTATCCGAGAAAAGCTGATCAAGCATGGATTTGAAAGTTTAACAGGAAAAGACGGGAAATGGATACAAGCCAGAACAAAAGGAATTGGTGGAATAAACCCAAAAACTGGAAAACGCCGACCGATAACTCGCGCGTTTTATGCTCGGACAAGTTTGGTCAAGAAAATTTTTGAAACAGCAAGCTAAATAAAATATGGAATATCTACGAATAAATTTCAATCAAATATTTAATTTTCTTCCTGATGGAAAAATTGAGCCAAAAGCGCGTATACGCATTGGAGGAATTGAATTTGGTCCAGGTGTTCAATTCGGTAGGGGTGTTCAATTGTCTGGTATTGATATATTTGAGTGGGCGGGAAAAGATCTCGCAATAACTCAAGAAGACGAAATATGGGTAATACATGGTTATTATGAATAATGAAGAATTAAAAATAAAAGCAGAAAAAATATTTGGCGGAATCATAAAAACATCAAATAATCCCGCTAAACCTTTTGATCGCGAAGAACATGAAACAAAAGATAGGTCAAAACTTGCAAAAGCATTAATTTATTCTTTTTTAGGTGGAATGGGTTTAATTTTAATAGGTGTGCCAGTGTATAATTTATTTGCAATTACAGATTTACGCCTTGATGTCTTTAATATGCTTACTACATATTCTGGAGTGCTTGGACCATTTGTGGGTGTAATAGCAGGCTATTATTTTAAAAATTAAGGATTTTTTTATTTTTGGCATTCACCCCTAACCCCTCTGTCAAAAACAAAAAAACTTATTTTATTTAAAAGCAGATTGAGAAAAGAATAATAAGGATGAAAAAAATTTACATCACATAACAAAGTATATGAGGGAAAAGAAAAAGAGCATTTTTAATTTTTCAGCGGTTGCACTTTTTCTTTTCCCCAAATTTTAAAAACTTTATTAAATTTTAAAATGATGTTTTTAAAACTTCTCATATACTTGAACGTTGAGCAAAATAACGCTTCGCTCACTTTGGCTTTGTTCTCGCTTTGCTCGAACTTTCGCCAAAGCGCATTTTGCGGAGTGGTAGGATATGTTTGCTCAAAGAAGCCAAAGGCTCTCTGCCTTACTTCGCTCAACACCGGATATACGGAAAATTCGCCTTAAAGCGTAAACACTTTTAAGGCTTCTTTTCCCAAACCTTTTCGTCTCGCTCTCGCTAAATATGAAACTCCGTTTCATATTTAGCTCCGCGAGTCTCAAAGGCTTCGCATATCCTACCATTAGGCGAAATTACGCCCTTACATTATGCCATTATCAAATTCTTACAATCCTAAAAAAGGCAGAGACTTTGAAGAAAAGGTCAGCCAAGCTTTAGAAGAAAGATATAAAACGAGCTTCAAAAAGCGATCAATAAATATTGGCGTGCCATCTAAAGCACATAATTTTGATTTAGTCTCTGGGGACGGAAATATCATCGTAGAATGTAAAAATTATTCGTGGACAGAAACTGGAAATATTCCAAGCGCTAAAACCGCCTTTTTAAATGAAGCTGTTTTATATCTTTCTCACGCGCCAGTAGACTCTAAAAAAATAATAGTCTTGAGAAAAGATAATCATCCTAAAAGAAAAGAAAGCTTGGCTGAATACTATGTCAGAACATATTTCCATTTGCTGAATGAGGTTGTCATAATGGAACTTGATATTGACAACATGATAATCAAGGAAGTCGGGCGTAACATCGCCTAACACGGGATATCTGGCTACGCCTATCGATAAATAATTTAATAATTTTTAAAATGGGAAATTTAACTTTCTTTTTCGTTATAATAATCATAGTTGCAATTATTTTTTATTTCTTTAAAGATAAAATTTTATCTTATTCAGACGAAGACCAAGATGATTATTATTCTGATAAACAATATTTATATAAGAAAAAAGAGTTTTTATTAAATATACCGGAGAGAAAATTTTTTGACGAGCTTCAAAGAATCATACCGGATAATTATGTTGTTTTTCCGCAAATAGTTTTAAGCAGTATTGTAAGTGTTAATAGCTCAAAACAAAAATTTTGGACATACCAAAATAAAATTAACAGAAAAACAATCGACTTTGTAATTTTTGAAAGACCATATTATAAACCAGTTTTAGCTATAGAATATGACGGAAAAACACATAATTATCCTAATAGAATAGAAAGGGATATTAATGTAAGTAAAATACTAGACAAATCAGGAATAAAAAATTTTCATGTCAGGCATCAAGAGTATATAAATTTTGAAGAAATAAAAAATAAAATAGAAGATATTTTAATTAACAAAAATTATTAAAGGCTCTAGACTAGATAACCCTATGCTATAATAGAGTTATGACGCTAAATAGAGCTAAAATTTCACAATATCAAATCAAAAAAATTATTAAGTGTTTTTGTCTTGATATTAATGCTTCAAAAACAGCTAAGCTGTTGA
>JAZDNE010000126.1:0-3407 GCA_043800235.1 bacterium
GGCAAAAAAACCAGTGCATTCTTGAGAAGTGAAGGCGTTATAAACGCCGCCGACCTTATCTAATGTTTCAGCCACATCAAAAGTCGTCGGTCTTTTTTTTGTTCCTTTAAAAAATAAATGCTCCAAAAAATGGGAAATACCGGAAATTTCTTTGGTTTCATATTTTGAGCCGGTTCCGACCAATACCAAAACCGTTACCGTTTCCGTATTTTTCTGCGGCACGGTAATCACCCTCAACCCATTTTTCAACGTAGTTTTATGAAACATTTTATTTAACAAATTCAATTTTAAGATTGCGCTTAAAAACCGAGGCAATCTTTTGAAGAGTGTCTGTAGTAAAATTTTGCTGGCCCGATTCCATTCTGGCAACGACGCTCTGAGTAGTATCTAATTTAATAGCCAATTCTTTTTGGCTAATTTTTTGTTTTTTTCGGAGTTGAAGAATCCCATAAGCAACTTCAAGACGCCGGCCTTCTCTTTCATATGCCTCTCTAAATGTCTTACTTTTCATCCGCTGAGATAGATATCGTTCGAAAGATGGATATATAATTTTTTTATAATTCTTTTTCATATTCAATAATTTTTTTATTTATTTTATAATCTTCAAGATGATTTATGGCACGAATAATCTCTTGCTCTGGAGTTTTAGGGGTCTTTTTTAAAAATGCGCGGAGAAGAATTATTCTTTTTTCTGCCACTGCTATATAAAAAATACGATGCCTATTATTGGCGATTTCTATACGCAATTCACGAATACCAGAGCGGATATAACGGCTATATGGCTCATCAAGTCGTCCGTTATAATCACGAAGAATAGTTATGTATGCGGCGATTTTCCCCCTCTCTTTTGCCGGTAATTTTTCCATATATTCCAAAGCTGGAACTCGCTTAGTGTGGCTGTTTTGATAATAATAAACTCTGTATTCGCAGTTATTGTCCATTGGGTTAAAGCCACACTACATATATAGCATATATGCTATACCCCTGTCAACAGGAAAACCGTGGGCAATTAAAACACATTAATTATAACCTAAGTATATCAGAAAATTCAGCTTTTTAAAATAAAAAATCGCCGTTGACGACAATCGCTAGCTAATGTTTCTTTCTCCAAGATATTAAAAAATCTTTTGACTCTACGGTTTGGCCATACATAATTGGCCATGTATATTCTTTTAGAAAATTAAGTAATTTCTGACGAATTTTAACATCGGTGGTTTCTATCAAATCTTTAAGAATTATAAAATTATATCCATTAGAAAATCCTCCGCAAATTGTGGCTAGTACACAACCATCTCCAAATATTCCAGTAATCACCATGTAACGAATCTTATTTTTCTTAAGCACGCTTTCAAATTTTTTATTCGTAAAAGCGTCTATAGTATTTTTAGTAATAATCACATCACCTTTTTTGGGTAAAATTGTATAAAATTTTTCGGAAAATCCGGAATTATCTTTTGAATAATAACGAACCCTTGAATCCGTGTAGAGCTTATTTATATTGTCCGCAAGATATTTTTTCTGCCAAGGAACAGTATTTGTAAAAATTACTAAACCGCTTACTATTTTTCTGTAATTATCAATAAATTTTTCTAATTTGGGGACTATTTTTCTTATTTTAGAAAAAGTAATTCCGTACTTAGGAATTTCGCATTTTTTATCGGCGCAAGAATTAATAATATCGATGACAAGTAAAGCAGTATTTTTCGGATTCATTTTTGAATACAACATATAATTTATCCTACCAAAAAATCGCCCACTTGGCGATTTTATAGACTTATTTCATGCTACTGGACACATCTAGATCCTTAGACTGGAGAAGAATAGGGGAAGGTGTGAAAATTCTAAATTTTGCTTCTAATCACCTATTGACACAGCAATGCAATATCATATACTAAAGTTAGTGGACATCCACCTTCGGGTGGGGTTCACAAGATACCTAATTTTTGGCAGAAGACTTATTCACGCTTTTTATCTTATTGGATATCTTGTTAACCCTATTTGAAGAGATATAACTATTGAAAGTGTGGCCGTCGGCCTCGCTTATTTTTTTTGCCTCAATCTTATTTTTAATTGTTCTCCATAATAGAGTAAAATTTCTTTCTGTAAATTTTCTTGATCTTATCTTGCCAATAACATATTGATACGCGACATAAGAGAATAAGTCCGCTATTTCAAGGCCGGGCCAAAATCCTGTTTTTTCTTCAAACCTAATAGAACTTATTTGTTTCTGCATTTTCTCGGAACATTTTCTTAAATTCATAGAATTATGTTGCGATGATGTTTTACAACGCAGATATGCTCGTAAAAGGGCATGATCTGCTTGTCTTCTTGATTCGGCGACAACAGCTCCGCGAGCCGTTCTGTTAACGCTGTTAACGTATTTTGAAAACCAGAAAAAGATTTTTGATGCAAGTATTTCGTAAGGAATATCCTTCCACCTCTTTGCTTCTTCGCTGCCAGAAAAATACTCTTTTTTGTTATCAGACATACCCAAAAAATTACGAAGCTTCTTTTTATCTAAATAGTGAATAGATAATTTTATGGGTATTATTTTTATAAATTCTATCAAAGAATCTACGAGTTTTTTTGCTTTCTGGGTAGACATAAAAAACTCTGATTTATTATTTTCAAATAAATCATATGAATGGAAAGAAGTGCCCTCTGGTATTTTGTATATTTTTTTAAGATAGTTAAAATAACCAGATATTTCAGAATCAGCGTTATCTTCTACAATAACACCTGTTATAATTAAATTTTGCAGATCACTGGCAAGATTTCCCGACCCAGATTCATCTAAATAAAGTAGATATCTTCTCATTTTTATGTTTTTTTAACTAAGTTTGTTTCTTAATATCGCCGCTAAGTCGGCGATTTTTACTCTTTCTTGCTTCATGGTGTCGCGGTCGCGAATTGTGACATCATCTTTTTCTAAGCTGTCAAAATCAACGGTGATACAATAAGGCGTGCCGATTTCGTCTTGAGAATAATAACGTTTGCCGATGTTGCCCCTATCGTCCCAGGCAACCATAAAATCCTTGCGCAAATCATCGTAAATTTTCCTGGCTAATTTTACGAGTTCCGGTTTATTCGCTAAAAGCGGAAAAATAGCTGCCTTATACGGAGCTAGCTTTATCGGAAGCTTTAAAACGATTCTACTCTTCTCTTCGCAATAGGCCTCCAAAAGAACGGCTAAAACCGAACGGTCAACCCCCAAACTCGGCTCAATCACGTGCGGATAGAATGCATCAACACCCTCTTCTTTGTACGGCGGCTCTTTGAAGTGGTTTCTCAAGTCAAAATCTGTCCGGTAAGCTAATCCATAAAGCTCTTTTTGTCCAAAAGGATATTTATATTCTATATCAACAGTCCGCTTGCTGTAGTGAGCCCTTTTATTATCTGGAATTTCT
>JAZDNE010000141.1:0-5390 GCA_043800235.1 bacterium
GGAAAAATAAGGCAAAGATTTTTAACACTAACAACACCATTGGCAACACTCTCTTTTGAATAGTAGAAGTGCACGGCTAAATTTTTATTTATGAAGAGTTGTAGTTCCATAATTTTAATTCATTATAACTTAACATAATGGTGTTTGCTGGACGAAATCCGAACCCATTTTGAACAAAATCCAGAGGATTTTGCGGATTGAATCCCGCCCAGCGTTTCCGCCCGCCTCCGCTTCGCTACGGCGGCAAGCAAAACAGAAAAATTTTCTTTACATTTTTTTAATCGCGCGCCCCCAAAATCTTTTTCAATTAAGGAAAAGAAAATTTTTCTGTTTTGATATTCCGCTTTTGGCGGAATGGCGGAAACGCTCCCACCCCAACCGCGCCTTCGGCGCGGAAAGCGCAAGCGGGCAAAAATTCCTTCCCCCCAGCCCCCTTCCTTTTTGCCCGCTTGCTTCAACGCCCGCAGGGCGGGCGCGGCGGCGGCTTTAAGAAAAGAAAAAAGAAAAAGAATAGTCGCCCTTGACCCACCCAACCCATTCGCGGGCGACATCAAGGAACTCCCTAAATTTGAATTGACGAATTTTTTATTTTGGATTATCATTATAATAGATGAAAGCTAAAAGATACATATTAACCTATACATTATAATGGTATATCCAAACGAAAACTATGTCAACTAATAATTCCACATCAAAAATCGCGAACAACATCAAGAAAATAAGGCAAGAAAAAGGCATTTCGCAAGATCGTCTTTCAAAACTCGCCGATTTATCGCTTAATACTGTTGTTAATGTTGAATCGGGAACAAACCCAAATCCAACCATTGAAACATTATCAAAGATTGCCACGGCCTTAGGCGTTGGCGTTGATGATTTAATTAAAAAATAGAGATATGGCGACAAATCAAAATACCAAAATAAAATTTATGGATTTCTGCGCTGGAATTGGCGCGGGTCGGCTTGGGCTTGAAAATTTAGGATTGAACTGCGTGGCTTTCTCTGAAATTGACAGATACGCCGAAAGAACATACCGAGAATTTTTCGGCGAGGAAGAAAAAAATCATGGAGATTTAATGAAAATCAATCCCGCTGATTTGCCTCATTTTGACTTAATGATTGCGGGCTTTCCTTGTCAATCGTTTTCCGTTATCGGACAAAGAAAAGGAATGAATGATCATAGGGGGCAAATTATTTACGGATTGATAAAAATAATGAATGGAAAAAATTTGCCTTATTTTATTTTAGAAAATGTAAAAGGATTGGTTAATCACGAGAGCGGAAAAACTTTAAAAGTAATTTTGGAAGAATTAGACAAGGCAGGATATAAAGTTTATCACCGAGTATTGAGCAGTTTGCATTATGGAGTGCCGCAAATGAGAGAAAGAATTTATTTTGTCGGAATCAGAAAAGATTTAGTAAAAGAAAACAAGCATTTTGAATGGCCAAAGCCCGTAAAAACTCCAAAAGTTGACAACTATTTGATAGACGACGGCGAATTGGAATTTAACGAGAAAAAAAGAGCCTACGAAACATTTTTGAAGTTTTTGGACAATAAATACAACAAAGGATTATTTAAAGTTGAAAAATTGTTAAAAGAAGATTATTTGGTATTAGACACCAGACAATCGGATTTAAGATTATATCGTGGCAAAGTTCCAACATTGCGGACAGGCAGACACGGAATTTTATATGTTAGAAATGGAAAATTTAGAAAATTATCGGGTTATGAATCTTTGCTTTTGCAAGGATTTCCGAAAAATTTAGCGGAAAAAACAACGGGCAAAATTGCCGATGTTTATTTGTTAAGCCAAGCGGGAAACGCTATGACTGTAAATACCATTGAGGCAATCGGAAAAAATTTATTAGATTATATAAACGCATAAAATATGAACAAAAAAGAATTGATAAAACTAGGGTCGCAAACCGCAAGAGGCGGTTTCAAAAACGAACAAGATGTCATTAATCGTTTTAACGATTGGGAAAAAGACGAAGTAGCTCAAAAATGGCTAAAAGCAATGGGTTATGAAGTTTCCGATATTGAATATGTCAAAGCGGCGAAAGTTCGCGGACAATACAAAGCCGATATTCAAGTGAGAGTGCGAATTATTATCAAACTGAAATCTCAAGAGGATTTGCAAAATTTGCAGGTAAAACTTGTCAGCAATCCGCAAGGATTCAATCAAATTGATAAAAGGTGGATTGATAAATATATTGAGCTTTGGAATATCCCCAATGATGTTGTAAAAATTTTAAAATCTTTTACTGGCGAAACAAAACCGACAATAAAAGGAGTGAAAGACAAAAGAAGAACGCTTTTGTCGGAAATGGACGAAAGCGATCAAGAAAAGATTATAAAATTTTTTGAGAAAAACAAAATTTTGATTATTTCCGATTTGCTAAAAGGCAGAGGCGAATTTTCCGCCGATTGGGTGCTTGTAATTTTGAAAATCAACAGCGAAAGCACTTGGGTTTTGAAATCTATCAATGAAGCGATGAATGTTTTTGGCGGCGGCGACATTAGAATAACAGACAGAGGCAGTTTGAGAATTGGGAAAATTCTCATGCAAAGAAAGGGCGGTGATAACGGCAGGGATACCGCAAAAATGCTTCAATTCAAAATAAACCCCGTTGAACTTTTTAAAGATTAGATATGACCGATGTTGTTTCCAAAAAGAAAAGAAGCGAGATAATGAGCGCAATTAGGAGCAAAGACACGAAAATTGAAATCGCTTTTAGAAAAGCTCTTTGGAAACAAGGTTTTAGATATAGCAAAAATTCGGCAAAATATTTTGGAAAACCAGATTTGGTTTTGAAAAAATATAAAACAGTAATTTTTATTGATTCTTGTTTTTGGCACGGGTGCAAAAAACATTGCAGAATACCAGCGACAAATAAAAAATATTGGACGGACAAAATTAACCGAAACAAAGAAAGAGACAAAGAAGTCAATAAATTTTATAAAAAAACGGGGTGGAAAATTATCAGAATTTGGGAACATTATTTGCAAAAAAATCTTAATAACATCCAAAAAATTGTAAAATTATTAAAATGATCTCATGAAAGAAATAATAGATAAAATAACATCATATAATCTTTTTAATTATCTCCTGCCCGGGGTGCTTTTTGCGGCTATTGCTGAAAAATTAACACCGTTTAATTTTATACAAGAAAATATTATAATTGGTGCTTTTGTGTATTATTTTATCGGCTTGGTAGTAAGTCGGGTTGGCTCATTGATAATTGAACCATTTTTTAAGAAAGTGTCTTTTCTGAAATTTGCACCTTATCCCGATTTTGTTTCTGCCTCTAAAGATGACCCAAAACTAGAGGTGCTTTCAGAGGCAAACAATATGTATAGAACTTTTTCCGCTTTGTTTGTCTTACTTTTAATTTTGAAATTTTATAGTATAATTGAAATTAAATTTTTCGCAATAAAAACATATAATCCATATATTTTAATTGTTTTTCTTTTAATCATGTTTCTTTGCGCGTATAGAAAACAAACAAAATATATAACAGGGCGAATAGAATCGATTTTAAAAAACAAAAAGATATGAGCATTATAAAGTCATTTTCAGTCGGAGACGGAGACACATTTTATATTAAACACAACAGCGATAATTTTAGCATTATCGACTGTTGTTTGTCTGATGATAATAAGGCAAGAATAGTTAAAGAGATAAAACATGCTCATCTTGGCAAAGGAATAACTCGATTTATTTCTACTCATCCCGATCAAGATCATCTTTGCGGCTTGAAATATCTTGACGATAATATTGATATTCTTAATTTTTATTGTGTAAAAAATAATGTTATCAAAGAAGACGAGACGGATGATTTCAAGCACTACTGTTCGTTGCGAGATTCAAGTAAAAAAGCATATTACATGGAAAAAGGTTGTGTTAGAAAATGGATGAATAAAGCATGCGAAGAAAGAGGCGCGGCAGGAATTAATATTCTTTGGCCTATATTAAGCAACAAAGATTATAAAGAGGCATTGAAACTCGCCGAAGAAGGTGAAAGCCCAAACAACACTTCGGTCATTATAAAATATAGTATTGAGGACGGCGCGTCTGTTTTATGGATGGGAGACTTGGAAACAGATTTTATGGAAAAAATTAAAGACGCAGTTGAATTGCCTAAAATTGACATACTTTTTGCTCCTCATCATGGTCGAGATACGGGAAAAGTACCCGAGGAATGGCTGAAAAAGATGAACCCTAAAATTGTGGTCATCGGAGAAGCTCCCGCTGAAGATTTAAACTATTACAATGGTTATAATACAATAACTCAAAATTCTGCGGGGGATATAACCTTTGATTGCGTTGAGAAAAAAGTACATGTTTTTGTTTCTTCATCCGAATATTCTGTTGATTTTTTGAAAGACGAAAAAATTTCTGGCGATGATTATTATATTGGAACTTTAAATTTATGATTACTTTCCATTTTCTAAATATTGGTCAAGGCAATATGGCAGTCGGGATTTTCCCCAACAATGAAGTTTTGATTTATGATTGCAATATAACAAATGAAAATGAGCAAGCCGTTTTTAATTATCTTGCAAGAATAATGCCAAAAAATTCCATTGATGTTTTTGTAAATTCTCATCGAGACGCAGATCATATGAGGGGAATTAAGAAACTTAATGCGAAATATCCAATCATCTCTCTTTGGGATTCTGGAGTGAGTGGAAATATTGAAACTCCAGAGTATAAAGAGTATATGGATTTTAGAAGAAGTGTCGGTTATTCGGAAGAAGTTGGACCAAATCGCTTTTGGACAGCATACCCCGATTTGAAAATAATAAATGGAAAGAGAGACGGCTTAGAAGATCCAAATTCGCAAAGTATCGTTTTGCACGTTAATTATAATGGCTCGTCTTTGCTACTTGCAGGCGATACAGATATTGATGTCTGGCGAGATTATATCGTTCCTGAATTAGGCAATCAGCTTAATAGTTTGGTTCTTTTTGCTAGTCATCATGGATCGCATACATTTTTTAATAAAGACAAAGAAAACAATGATGATTTTATAAATCACATTGCTTTAATTAAACCTGCTATTACAGTTATTTCGGTCGGAGAAAATAATCCTCATGATCATCCGCATGATGAGGCATTGACTCACTATAATAATTATTGTTATGGTGCAAATAACGGACAGAAGATTTTTAGAACTGATCAGCATAAAAATATGAAGCTAGAATTGCATGGACAAGGTAGAGGTTGGATTTATTGGAATTTATTTTAAAAAAGCCGCCGCCGCGCCCGCCCTGCGGGCGTTGAAGCAAGCGGGCAAAAAGGAAGGGGGCTGGGGGGAAGGAATTTTTGCCCGCTTGCGCTTTCCGCGCCGAAGGCGCGGTTGGGGTGGGAGCGTTTCCGCCATTCCGC
>JAZDNE010000016.1:0-6029 GCA_043800235.1 bacterium
TAAATTCCCATATTTCGGTCAAATTTTCCAAAAAATTCTTTGGCTTAGCTTAGGCTAAACCGCAAAATTTGTTTGAAAAATTATGCCTCGAAATCTGGAAATTTATGACTAAAGGAGCATTCGGCGACAGTCCCTTTAAATAAAATTTTATAAATTGATATAACTTTGTGGGAGAATCTTTGTCCATTTATAGCATACGCTATTTTGAATTGCAGATTCCATTTTACCACGAATAATATTTATGCAAGAAGAGAAAAAATTATATTCTATCGCGGAAGCAGCAAAATTAATAAAAGATGGGAAAAAGGCGAAATTTGACGAGTCAATTGAAGTGCATTTAAAACTTGGAATTGATACAAAAAAAGGCGATCAACAAATTAGAGGCACTTGTGTTTTACCGCATGGGACAGGAAAAGAAAAAAAGATTGCGGTTATAACAAGCGAGGGTAATATAAAAGAAGCTGAAGCCGCAGGCGCTGATATCGTAGGCGGAGATGAGATGATTGAAAAAATAAAGACAAGCGGAAAAATTGATTTTGATATTTTAGTCGCGACTCCTGATGTTATGAAAAATTTAGCAAAAATTGCTAAAATTTTAGGACCTCGAGGCTTAATGCCTTCTCCTAAATCGGATACGGTAAGCGCAAATATCACTAAAACAGTTTCGGAACTTAAGAAAGGAAAAATAACTTTCAAAAATGATGACACTGCGAATGTTCATCAAGTAATCGGAAAAATATCTTTTGATTGTAATAAATTAGCTGAAAATGTTAAAGCTTTTATAGATGAAATTAAAAAAGCAAAACCCTCAGGTTCTAAAGGAGTATATATTAAAAACGCTGTTATATGTTCAACAATGGGAAGAGGATTTAAAATTATTGTATAGAGATAAAAATATTACATAAAAAAACACCCGCTGATTAGGCGGGTGTTTTTATTAAAATAAAGATTTGCGTAATTTATTCTGCTTTTTTAAAATTAACAGTAAAAATAGGTTCATATTTTGCATTATTTTCATCAAAAATTTCAACAGTCTCTCCTTTTATGAGTTGGTTTAAAGCGATATCATTAAGAAGTATTTGATCTGATTCAATGTCCGCTTTTATTATATCTAATTTATCAAATTCGTCAGTAAAATCTGATTTAATTGATTCTTCTGTCGCTTTCTTTTTTTCTTTCAAGACTTTTAATTCTTCGCTTGCATCTTTATATTTTTGCGAATTAGAAAGCGCTTCCTTATATATTTTTTTAATTTCTTTTGCTTCTTGTTTTTTTTCTTTGATTCGATTGAATACTTCTTGAATATTTTGCATATAAATAAATGCTTTTAAATTATGCGACATTATTAAATTGCATTAAAATAACAACGCGACAATTTAAACGATTTAACAAATTTTAAACTGCTTATTAATTAAATTTTTCCATTGCCTTTTTATATCCATTTTTTAAAATAAAATTAATAGTTTCGACATATCGCGGAAGTTCGGCGGAAAAAAGTTTTTTCTCATTATCTAAAAATTTTTGCAATACGAATTTTTCAACAAGTATTTTTCTCGACTGCGATATTTCATTGCCGATGCCAATTCGTAATCTAATAAAATCCTTTGTTCCTAAATCGCGAATAATTGATTCAACGCCATTATGCCCGCCTGAAGACGCGCCGAAACTTATGCGAATTTTTCCAAAAGGCAAATCTATATCATCATGTATAACAATAATATTTTCAAAACTTATTTTATAAAATTTAGCTAATCGAGATACAGACATCCCTGAATTATTCATATATGTTAAAGGCATTGAAAAAATAATTTTTTTATTATCAATTTTTGCTTCCGTCGTATATGATTGGAATTTTGGTTCATTTTTAAAATTTAAATTATAAATTTTGGCTAATTCTTCTATTACAAAAAAACCTGTATTATGACGGGTCAAGTTATATTTTATTCCTGGATTTCCTAAACCAGCAATAAGGCGCATATCTTTAAAAATTTTTCTATTATTCTTTCCCTAATACTATTATTATATCCGCCGTCGCGCTCTCCTCTTTTAACCACTCTGGCAATGTATATGCCACAACAGCATTTAATTTTTTCTCAAGCATATTTAATGTATGAACAAAATTATCATGGGTTTGAGAATAAATTATGGTTGTTTTTCTGTCTTGTTCAGCGGCATTTCCTATCTTAATAATATTTAAATCCGCGTTTTTTAATTCTAAAGAAACTTGATTCGCCCATCCTGTGATTTTAGTTCCGTTTAGTATTTCAATTTTTGCCATCTCATCGGAAGCCGCAGTTGTTATCCCTTTAATTTGCGCCTCGATAAAAATATCTTCTGATACTTTTTTTATTTCAGAAAAATCTCCTGATCTTGTCGTTAACGCATACATTTTTGCTCCGTTTCCATTGTCTCCATAGTAATCGATTAAATAACCTTCTGGATTATTATCTAAAACTTTCATAGCAATTTTATTTATGTCAATATTTTTGCTTAATTTTAACAGATGCGCTATTTCCGATACTGAAAGATCTGTTTTAATGTTATCATTAAGATTGTCTAAAATTTGAATAATTTTTTGAGGATTTAGAAATGTTTTATAAGATATCGCTTTATCCTTTAAAGCGCCTAATAATTTTTGTTGTCTTTTTGCGCGGGCAAAATCTGATCCTTCAATTCCGACTGCGTGTCTTGAACGGGCATATTTTAAAGATAGAGCTCCGTCCATACAACGCCAGCCTTTTTCGATATGAAGGTATTCATAGCGCGACGATATTGGATAATCATTTTCTTTCCCTTGAATAGGATATTGATAATCAATTAAATCATTCTCCACATTCAAGCATACTTCGCCCAATATATCAATAATCTTTTCAAACCCTGAAAAATCCACTTTTATATGATAGTTTATTTTTTGTCCTGTAATATTTTCAACAGTTTCTTTGGCAAGTTTTATGCCCGCGCCTTTCTCTTTTTGTTCTCCGAATGCATTTGCGCTGTTTATTTTAAACCAACCATACCCATTTATAGGGACAAGCAAATCTCGCGGTATTGAAATTAAACCTGCGTCCATTGTTGAAGGTTTTAGACTTGCGATGATAATTGTATCTGTTAATTCCCCCGCTTCATGCCCTTTTCCTCCAATGCCAAGAATTAAAAAATTAACCCTATCATTCTCTTCTCCATTTAGATGTTTTTTATTAAGTTCGATAAGATCTCCTATTTGATCTAAGATATTAAATTTTTTAAAAGGGCTTAATAATCTATGAATAAAGGAGCTTGAATTTTCATCATGAATATCTTTTGCCGCTGATGAGTTGATCAAAAGCGCGTTTAGAGAATAAATAGTAACGATGGTTGATAATATTACAATTAAAGTAAAGCCTAATTTCAAAATTTTTTTCTTTTTACATCTTTTTTTGAATAGCTCATCTTCATTTAAAAAATTTATATATTGGTCTTGCATGAGTTTGTTTATTTGAATATTAATAAAGTAGTTGCTGTTAAACTAGTAATAAAATCACCGTCCCGCCAAAGACTCCCACTATGGACATCACACTCCAAAATCGCAATTTTTATAGTTTATGGAGCGCGAAGTCATAGCGCGATGTCCATAGGACAAAGAGATATTCAGCGACAATCCCTTTATATGCGAATTGAAAAAATTATTTTTTATTTTCTTCAATTTTTTTCTTTAATTCAGGGATAATTTTTTTAAAATCAATTATTTCTTGCATCCCTCCTTCCATATCGCGAAGCAGTATTGTATTATCCATAACTTCTTTTTGTCCAAGTATTAGCGTGAATTTAACCCCTCGTTTTGTAGCCATTTCTAATTGTTCTTTCAAGCTGTCTGTAGAAAGCGACTCTATGGTATAAATATTTTCTTTGGAAAATTGTTCGAATAAAGTCAAGCTTTTTCTTCTCGCATCTTCTCCTAATTGAGCAAGAAATACGACAGGTTTTTTAGATTGAGGGATAAATAAATTTTGTTTTTTTATTTGATGAATAACTCTTTCTATTCCTATGGCAAACCCGGAAGCTCCTGTCGGTTTCCCATCTAAAATTTCTATTAAGTTATCATATCTTCCTCCCGCTCCAAGCGCGTTTTGGACAGGATCAGTTCCCGATTCTTCTAAAGGATGTATTTCAAAAATTGTTTTCGTATAATAGCCAAAATTTCGCACTAAATAAGGATTTAATTCATAAGGCGTCTCTAAATCGTCTAAGTATTCCAATACATTTACAAAATGAGATTTGCAATCTTCGCAAAGCCAATCTATAATTTGCGGGCATTCTTCTCGCACAAGATGGCAATTTTTATCCTCGCAAGTGAAAATTCGCAAAGGATCTTTTGTTATCCATTTTTTACATTCAACGCAAAGCCGCGATTTTTTATTTTTTAAAAATTTTGTAAGTTCTTTTGTATAATTTGGGCGACATGCAAGACAACCAATACTATTGATTTTTAAAGATACTTTAATGTTAAGATTATTGAAAAAATTATGGCAAATTAGCAATAATTGCGCGTCTATAATAGGTTTATTCTGCCCTAAAGCTTCAAATCCAAACTGATTAAATTGTCGATATACGCCAGATTGAGGTCGTTCATATCTAAACATTGGTCCGACATAATACATTTTTACAGGTTGCAATAATGCATGCATACCATGCTTAATGTATGCTCTTACAGCAGAAGAAGTAGCCTCTGGTCTTAGACATACATTCATATTGCCAGAGTCGGTAAAACAAAATAATTCTTTTGAAACAAGCGTGGTTTGTTTGCCTATCGTTCTTTGAAAAAGATTTTTTTCTTCAAGAATCGGGAATTCAATTTTTTGATAATCATATTTTTTAGCAATATTTTCTATAATATCATATATAAAATTCCAGTAAGGCTGCTCAATAGGCAAAATATCTTTCATTCCTCTAAGTATAGACGGGGTTTTAAATATTTGCAGTTTTACAGGTTCAGAATTTTCTAATTTATTTTTTGGTCTTCTTCCCATAAATTCAATAAATCAAATAATCAATAAATCGCAAAAATTGTAAATTTTGCGGCTTTATGATTTTGTGATTTTTATAGATCGTATTTTTCTTCGCCGAAAATGGAAAATTTATTCAAAGGCCAGCCTCTCACCCAAACTTTTCCAATTATAGAATCTTTGGTTATAGGACCAAAGGTTCTTGAATCTAAACTATGATTTCTATTATCTCCTAAAACGAAAAATTCGTTTTGCCGCAATTCTAAAATTTCATTGCCTTTTGTATATTCCTCAGGAATATACAACTCTTCAATTAAAACTCCGTCTATATGTTCTTCATTATATAGAAAAATTTTGCCATCATAAATTTTTATTTTTTCATTCGGCAAACCGATTATCCGTTTTATGAAAAATTCTTTGGTATTCCTTGGGTTTTTAAATATTATTATATCTCCGCGCTCAGGTTCATTAAATCTATATTTTAATTCATTTATAATTAAATAATCTTTATCATGAAAATTAGGCTCCATTGAAGCTCCTTTTACATAAAAAGGCTGTATCACGAAATACCTTATAGGCAATATTATTGCTAATGAGATGATTATTGTTTTTATAAGTTCCAAAATAAAACCAAAAAATTTAGCAAAAAATGATTTATTATCATTTGGAAAATTTAGATCGACTTTTTCTTCATTTTGAAAATCTTCGCTTTTTTTTAGTTGAGTCATATAACTTAAAACAAAAAGCAATAAAAAACAAAACAATGAAGCTTTGTTATTTTAACTTTATTGTATCTTACAATCTATTATTAAATTAGCATATTTTTTAGGATAAGTAAACTCCTTGTCGGAGCATGTCGGAGCAATATAATAATGTCATAGTTTATTAATTTAATACTAATTTATCAAATGAATTACCTCGGGGCAGAGCCCGCGAGGTATCTGGTGAGCTTTTCCTGTTTTATTTTAATCAAACAAAGTTGGTTGTGCTCGGTGTAATTGCTGATAATTTTTTCCTTGCTGTCTTACATAATTGCTTATTACTTGT
>JAZDNE010000017.1:0-11884 GCA_043800235.1 bacterium
AAATTGATTTTTATAAACCCTTTATATTCGTTTATAATTCGAAAAATCGCGCTGGAAAAAATTAAAATCAGGATCAATGTTGAAAAAATTTTAAAAAAAGTTAGGTTATTTTTTCTTTTCAAAGGTCAACAAAGATCAAAACTTATTACCCTATTTAACCTCATTTTTAATAAAATGTCAAAAATTTCCTAAAAAAAAAGGAATGTATTTATATACTTCATATTATGATTTTGAACGATTAATTTTAGTATGAGAGAAAAATTTAGAATCTAATTTGAAATATCCGACCGAAAAAGTTAGTAAAAATTTGTTCTTGTTTGTAAAAACGGGAAGATATAAAAACCATTAAAAAAATTATTATCATTACTGCAATATAGAAAAATTTATATTTTTTCCAAAATTTTATGATATTTTTAAAAGTATCGTTATTCACGCACCAAATTTCTTTGCAAAAAACTTTTTTAAATCGCTTGCGCATATTTTATTATATTCTAAACAATTTGCCCCGCTAACCAACCAAAAACAGCGGCGGCAACCAATGGCATAAATAGGAAAAAGATATAGAGGAAATGGACTAATTTTGCGCAATGTTCATCCATTTTTATGTAAATCCTAAAAAACTAAACAAATTCGAATTTAAAATTTTTAAATTCAAAATTTTTGTTTATTTTTAATATTATTTTTTACACATGACTTAGTGTGGGCCGGGACGGATTCGAACCGCCGAAGGCCGAAGCCAGCAGATTTACAGTCTGCCCCAGTTGGCCGCTTTGGTACCGACCCCGCTCAAAAAAACAATAAAACATACGGCGACTTCGCCACCTAAACAAGAAAACAATATCAAATTCCTTAATATTGTGTTTTCTTGCTTTGTTGTTTTTTTGTTTTCTTGAATAGTGTTGCGGGGGGAGGATTTGAACCTCCGACCTTCTGGTTATGAGCCAGACGAGCTGCCACTGCTCTACCCCGCGATAATAAGTAAGTTAAAAATTAAAAGTTTAGGTAAATTTTTTTTAATAACTCCCGGAAGTTTCCTTAAAAGCAAAATTTTATACCATAACCTTAAACTTTGCACTTTAAACTTTTAACTGTCTTAGTGCGCCCAGCAGGAATCGAACCTGCGACCATCAGCTTAAAAGGCTGTTGCTCTACCGACTGAGCTATAGGCGCATAAATATTTTTTTTGTTAAAAAAATAAAATAAAGCAATTTTTTGCTTATAAAATTATATTATCAAACAATTATATTTTTGACAAGGGTAATTCATGTATCTGTCATAAATGGCTATAAAAAGAAGGTATGCGGCGAAATGCGACATACCTTACGGAGCTCTGATTTTCATGATTGTCTCCTTATTAAAAATAACAGGTTATGAATATTAGCAGCAGAGCTTCCTCATAATTCTTGCTCTTGCTGTTAAAAATATATGGAAATATTTTTCCAAAAAAGGGAGTACCTTCTTTCGAATCACTCGAAATGCTTGTATGAGTGATTTCAATTAAAGTTTTTTTCCCTCTTTCTAAAACTACTCCATCTTTAATACTAATCGCCCGCTGAATTACTTGCGGGAGATTATCGACGGTGGATTTTGTCCCCATTTCTCCTACTTGAGTATTCCCAGAAATTAAAACTTCAGTAGTATTTATCAAATATGGAGTCAGCGAGATAAAATCTTTACTTCCCACTTTATCGATTCGATCGTATCGCTCGCCTTCCATTCGGAAGTGTTGATCAGTCGCTATGGAAAGGGAACTCTCTCTCCCATGCTCTGCCATTATGGACAATCGCTTCAACAAGTGGGTTTTATTCGACTGCATCAGCATTTGCAACTTTCCGGGCAGTGAAGCGCTAAGCAGGGAAGTTGTGCCTTCAAAACTTGAAGTTTTTCCTTCAGCCCACTCCCATAATCCCTGCAAGTTGCCAATATTTATTCCGAAATTTTCTAAATCCTCGAAAGTAATTGCCTCAACGGTTAATTCAATGGCAATTTTTTGCGGTTTTAGATTATATTTTTGGAATAATCTTTTTAACTTATCGAGACGACTTTTTGGAGCGGTAAGAGTGAGAGTATGCGCATCCTTAACGCGGAAGTTGCCTTTGAGTTCGTCGGGAATAAGTTGCAAGAAAGTTTTTGCGTCATCATATACGCCTAAACTTTCAACTCGCTTGAATTCATACGCATCAAATGGACCGATAATATAGCAGTTAGCATCCCCATATTCGAAGTCGCAATCAACAGCGCCACATTTAGAATTTTCACTGATCGCCTTAAAGACTCCGCTTGTGGGGCAATTGAAATCTCCATTAACAATGCCGTTACAGTCTGACAATTTTTTTACGCAAATTCCCGATCTCTGCAGATCGGAAATTACATCTTCACTGGAAGCGTCGCGAAAAGAGTTGCTGTAATGCGGTTCAGATTCAGCAGGCGTCGGAATTAAATCTTTCTGCTCAACCATGTTCGCATCTGTCGCTACGCTATACATCTCCGCCAAATTTTGCTTTTGGCGGCCAGCGCATCCCATGAACAATAAAGTTACTACACCAAAAATAAAAAAATTTTTCATCTCTCTCTCCTTATAGTTTCCCCCTTTCCTTTGGTGGAACCGCGTCATCCCGAGTACATAGTTTCTTGGCTCAGAATGACGAGGAAAATTCAAGGGGGTGTTAAACTTTCATTTCCCAAAAATATAAATATCTAACTCTACAGGTTCCCCCACCGCCTCTCCTAATTCATTATAGGCGGTGAAGATAACCTCTCCTTTTAACTCCTTCCCATCTGGATTTTTAAAATCCAAATAGATCTCCCTGTTGTCGATCAATGTGAATTCGGCAGGATCGACTACAATCCAACCGTCCGTTGGATATTCCGCCTTGATTTTCAATTTTTGCGTCGAATTATTTTTCACCAGCAGCCTTTTGCTAAGACTTTTTCCGACAAAAAAGCGCTCAATCTCCGGCGGATTAACTTCGAAAAGCGACAATTTTCCCCAAATTTTTTCAGAAATTTTTTTGGAGATGCATGCAGTTGTTGTTGTAGTTGCGGGAACAGTCTTTGAAATTCCTCCTTCTTCAATCGCAGGATAAACAACTGGAATATTTATTTCCACAGGGTAGCTTCCTTCGAAAAGAGGGTTATCTTTTTCAATTTTTCCGGTAAAAAGTTTGCTGTCCTCCGGAAAAATTGTTTTCATTCTTCTGTCTCCTTCCGGAATAAGCTCAATTTTTTGAATAGCTTCTCCTGACAGGGGATTGCGGATGATCGCTTCTCCGCCTTCTGTAGCGAAAGAAAGGTCGCCAGTATTTTCCAGATTTGCTGTAATAACTTGCGTGGCAGTATCAAGCTTGATTTTAGGTTCAACTTTTTGCAACTCCGTTAACGGCTCCTCTCCTCGTACTGTGACGAATAAATGAATTGTGTTGGTAATGGGAGTTTGAGCGTTTGCGGTCGTTACTAAAAGATCCCCAAAAAATGATCCTCGTTTCGCTATATTAGAAGGAACTAAAATAGAAAGTTCTGCCATCACTGGTTTTTTGTCTCCTAATCGCGCATTTTTATCATAAGAAATTTTGCAGTAGGGGACAATGGAACGACTCGAAACTATGCGGTATGTATCAGGAAATGCGGAGTACTCTAAGGTAAATACAAACATTTCCCCTATGTCAGAAGGTTTGTTAGGATCGGCAATGATTTTAATATTAAAACTATTACTCTCTCCTAAATTTATTGAGGTGACCATTTTTTCAGAAGGAATAATTCGAAAAGCGGTCGTTTTTGGGATTGGTATAAAAAAAGAAAAAATAATCAAAATACAGAAAAATATTTTTCGGTTCATGATGTCTCCTTTGTATAGGATGGTTAATTGGTAAATTTTATTCAATTATCAAGGTTCATAAAAAAATTGACCCTCCATGACTTTGCAAAGATTATATCTAAGCTTAGTCATGGAGGGGGTAAAGGGCGGCTACAGGGTTAAAATTAATACCTTGTAAAAGGGTGGAGCCTTTTACAAGGGGTTAGAATGATGAAGCAACAGTAAAAGAAAGGGGAACAGCATGAGTACCAGATTTGGTGGTTCCGTTGGAAATTACTTCAACTTGAACATCTACTTGGTTATTCTCTCCATGCCCAATAATCGCGGTAAAGCTGTTTAATTGGGCGGGAGTAGAACCTGCCGGCAAAGTTGGATTATCAACATCTGGGGCGATAATGCTAACCCCATAAGTGGTTTCCAAAGTTTGCGTTCCTGCCTGATTTCCATATATGTCAGTGGTATCAGCGGAAAAACTCCCGCTGGTAAATGACACTATGGTATCGTAGGAAGCATTAAAAACAAAGGAAACCGTTGCTGAAACAGGCACTCCCGGCTCGGTAATGTCCGGAAGCGTTACTGCCGCAGGGCACTCAACAAATTGAAAATAATCTGCTACGGCAATTTGTAGTTGAGTGTTAGCTACCTGTTGCGCATGAGCTGGAATAGTGAACAGGAACATTGATAAAGAAAATAATACAAAACAAAAAAACCGATTAAAACTAAACATTAGAAACCTCCTAAACTAATTGTAGCCGCCCTTAAAGAGGTTTTTTTAAAGGAACTAAATAATAGTTCCCCTCTTGAAAAACAGCTTTTTAAGTCTTTCTCAAGGGGGGAACTATTTAGGGACTGTCGCCGAATACCTCTTTGTCCTAAATTCCCATATTTTGGTCAAATTTTCCAAAAAATTCTTACCCCTTAGCTTAGGCTAAACCGCAAAATTTGTTTGAAAAATTATGCCTCGAAATCTGGAAATTTATGACTAAAGGAGCATTCGGCGACAGCCCCATTTATAAAAATAAAAAAACAGCAAAACTGTTATTATTTAAATAGGTATAATATATTTTTTAAAAAAAGTCAATGGTTTGAATATTTTTTTAAAGTAATGGAAATTATTATATAAACAAAAAACACCTAAAATGGTGTAAAAAAAAGAGGCGAGCAGAGGGAGGGGTGTCGCCTAGGGGATTTAAAAGAATGAGCGATTTAGGAGGGCTGGGGTCTTCCACACCCCAGCCATGTATCCTATGTATCCTAATGTTTAGTACGGTTAAATAGTATATTAGATTTTATTTTTTGTCAATAGTCTAAATATTAGCTAAGATAAAGGAAAAAATAATAGAAATTAAGAAATCAAGAAATTAAAAACTTAAGAAATAGAATATTTATTCGCGTCAGACAGATGGCAGAAGCGAGCGAGAACGCGCCGTCGAAATATATATTTTAGCTAAAACCGTATCCTTTAATTTTCCTCTTGAGAGTGGAAAGATGTGTGTAAATTCATCTATTAAGCCATTTTAGTGAGCAGTTATCCCAATCAATCCGATCCAGCTGAAAGTTTTTTCAAAATTTTTGAGGATTATCTGGAAAATTGATTCTTGCTGGCGCGGGGTGAGAATTGAAAATGTTTTAGACAGTGTCATATTGCCATTAGAATCTATACTCTCGGCGCGAAAGCTGTAAACCGCGCCGGGTTTAAATTTTGTTATAACTATCACATGTTTTTTGCTGTAATTTTTATTCAATTCGGTCTGTTCTGTAAAAGTTTCGCCATAAGAAATTCCTTCTGTGAAATAAAGACGCGAGGTCGCGGCTTCGTTTGTTTTCCATGAAATTATGGATTGAATGGCGGCGTTTTTTCCGGGAGATATCGCGGACTCGGTTTGCAATTGGTATATAACAGGAGGGAGATCGTCTTCGCTCGCGGAAAACGCGGGAATTGATTTAGAAATTGACTGTCTATTTTTAGTTTCTCCATAAATAGTTGTGTCATAAATTACTCCTGATTCAAGATCTTCCACTAATATTTCATGATTAAACGCCATAGCGCTGCTGGATGCTATTTTTGTTTCCCCCACCATTAAATTGTTATCTCTGTATGGTATATATTTAACAACAGATGTTGTTTCTAAATTTGTTTTCCATTTAAAAATAACCTTTTCAGATGATAGCGCGTTTATTTTATAATCAATTATTTCTAAAATTTGAGAAGATGTTTTAAAAGTAAAGTCTTTAGATCGCGCTTCTTTCCCCATTATAGGCGCGCTTTTTATTTGGTAATGATAAATAGTGTCTGGATTTAGATTATGAAGCGCGACTGTGTGTATTTTAGAAAATTCGCCGTCATTTCCCGCGATAAAATTATATTCATTTTTTTTGTTGAATAAATTTTCAGGACTATAAAAAATCAAGCTATTTGCTTCTTTATCGGTTTTCCAATAAATTTCAGCTGAATCATAAGATATTTTTATATAAGGTTCGCTTTCAAGAGAAGGTGGCGGTATAATTTCCGCAATTTCTTTAATTTTTTCGTATTGAGTTGAAAGTGTTTTTTCAAGAATGCCGATTGAAACACTTGATGCTGTTTTATTTATTATGTCAATTATTTTTTTTGCCGCTCTTTCAAATAGATTATTCGCATCTTCTGCGTCTTCCGCAATTTTATTAATTTCAGATTTGCCTAAAATTTTCCCATGTTTGGTTTCTTCGTTTGCGACGGTTTCTAAAGTTGTAAAAGTTAAATTTTCTGATTTCGCAAGATTGCCTGAAACATCAGCTGATAAAATTTTATAAGAGTGGATAGCGTTTGGATAGAGATTTTCAAGAATGACAGAGTGGGAAATGGAAGCCTCGTATGAGCCATAAGTTTTAAAGTAAGATTCATTGATTACAGCGTTAACACTCTCAGCGGGGGAATTGGAAAATTCCACAAAACTGTTTGCCGCTTCATCTGTTGTCCAGCTGATCGTGGCGGAAGTAGCGGTTATGTCTGAAATTTTAATATTTGAAATTTTTGGCTGTTTTTTGTCTGTTTTATCAATTATTAAAATTCCGCCGCCTGTAGCCGTATTTTCTGATGAACTGGAATTTGAATAAACCGTTGAAAAATTATTCTCCGCGCTTTCTCCGCTGTTTCCTTGTTCGTCGTTTGAAATAATTTTATAGTAATAGATAGTATTTTCTGAAAGTCCTGAAAGTTCGACTAAATGCGATAATGATAGGGCTTGATTTAAAGAAGTTGAAAGGGTGAGTGTTCCGCTTTGTATCCCGTATTGAATTTGCGATGTCGCGGGTTCATCAGTCGTCCATGATATTTTCGCGGATCCTGAAGTTATGTCGCTTTCTATCGCTGAACTTATCGAAGGTCCTGTGGAGTCCGCGAGAGTGGAAAAATTATAATAATTTCCGTTATTATCGTCTGTTGAAAAATTATTTGACGGATCGGTTGATTTTACTTTGAAATAATAAGTAAGAGAAGGAGATAGCAAATTAAGAGTTGTTGAATGGGAAGTTTGCATTGAATCAATATTTTTTATTAAATTAAGCTCTTGCGCAGAGGTGGAATAGTTTACGGCAGAATTAGAAAGTTCGTCAGTTGTCCATGAGATTATAGCGCTTGTGTCGGATATATCTGAGATCGCGACATTGGAAATTAAAGGAGGAGTAGCGTCTGTTCCTCCTTGACCGTCCGCTGTATCGCTTACAACCGCGGAAAAATTTGAAATATTGTTTTGCGTATCTTGAGATGAAATTTTATAATAATAAGTTTCTCCGGCGGAAAGTCCTGTTTCAATAATATAATTAGTTAAGCGATTAGAGATTATTTGATAAGGAGCTTCGCCGAAATCATTTTCGTCTGTTGTTCGCCAAACATTATATTTTAGAAAATCGCCGGGATCGTCGCCAATTTCCCAAGTTATAAATAGTCTGTATTCGCTTGACGCATAATTGGAAATGTCCCTTATTGCAAGATTAGAAGGAATATTCGGCGCTGTTGTGTCAAAAATAATAGTATCATTTGCGATGCTCGAGACATTTTCTCGCCAATCTTTGAATTTTATGTAAACGGTTTTTTCTCCATTCTCGCCTTCCAACTCCCAAGATTTATTTTCGTTGTAGTTTTCCCAAACAGCATCCGTAAAACTCGCGTCATTTGATAACATCATTCGCATTTCTGACATAACATCATCAGACGCGGAAATTAAAAGTTCGACAAGCGCGCTTGAAGCGTGAGTTTTTCCATTATCGATTATTATGGATAGGGAAGAGGGAGCTTTAAAGTCAATTATAAAAGGGGTTGAACTTGCGTATGCCGTATTATTTGCGATTTCGCCGTCATCTGCGACAACTTTTATTTTAAATTCTTCAGAGTAAATACCTGCAAGTTCTTCTGTCGCGTTCCAGTTTGCAAAATATTGAGTATAAGAATTTTCTTCTACGAATTTAGAGGAAGTCGCATTCGCGTTCATTCCAGATTCGATAATATTCCATAATTCTCCATTGTTAGTTGAGTAATAAAAAAACGGCGCGACAAAATTTGGCGTGACTGTTCCTTCAGAACTATCGGGATCTTTAATTGAATAAACGATATTTACAAGGTTTGAGGATGTTGAAGATGCCGTCATCCCGCCATTTCCTAAAGCTGGATAATCAGGATTAAATTCCGGAGCGGCATTCACGGCATAACTTAAAGAAACATCATAAAGAATAGGCGCGGTTTGTCCATAACTTTCTAAAAATACTTTGTATTGAATCCATCGGTCATTATTTCCTGCGGAATGAGCGGCGTTAATTGAAGTGTTTCCAAGCATGTCGATGTAATAATCATCGATTCCCGTTGGTCCAAGCCAGTCTGTCCAAACGGAATTGTCTGGAGAAGTTCTTATTTGAAATTTTATGTCCGTCCCTGAAGGGATATTTTCATTCCATTCTATTTTCCCAATGGCGTTTGACTCGGCGCCTGTGTTATAAGCGGAAGATATAAGATTTTGAGATGGATAATAATTAAAGAATAGCGAAATATTTTCCATCATTGGGCTATAAACCGCATTTGTTGTTGACAATAAAATCTGGTATTGTATGTATCTGTCGCCATTGTTAACACATTCATTGCCAGAAAGAGAACTCTCGCTGTTAGAGTTTGCCGAAGTAATAGTCGTTATCGCGTCGCAATTTGTTATATCTGAAATGTCGGCTGAAGGCGATGATTTTACCTTTAAAATAATTTCAGTGTCATTTGGGATGTTAGCGTTCCATGTCGCATTTGCCCACGAGTTGCCGCTGATGGATGTGTCTATGACGGATGATGTGAATGTTCCTGAACTTAAGTAATCGCCAGTTGTTATTATTTTAAAACCATCGGAAAAATCGGCAAGATAAATATAGTTTTGCAGAACCTTTATTCCATAAGCGATTCCGACAGTGTCGTAAAAATGAACAAAATGAGGAATAGCTGGATTGGATACATCAATTATCTTAACGCCGGAATTATAATTTGCGATATAGGCGTAGTTTTCAAAAATTTGGACATCCATTGCGTAGTCGACGGTAGCATAAGAACCTGCAAGCGACGGATTTTGAGGAGTTGAAATATCAATAATCGCAAGCCCTGAACC
Organism: bacterium; assembly: GCA_043800235.1. Lineage (GTDB taxonomy): Bacteria > Patescibacteriota > Patescibacteriia > JAZDEU01 > JAZDEU01 > JAZDNE01. The sequence continues at coordinate 9,430 of JAZDNE010000017.1, forward strand.
ATAATCGGCAACATAAGCGTAATTTCCAGCCACATAAACTCCGCTGGCAAATCCAGATGTATCATAAGAACCTGTAAGAGAAGGACTTTGAGGATTGGAAATATCAATAATCGCAAGTCCCAAAGCGTAATCGGCAACATAAGCGTAATTTCCAGCCACATAAACTCCGCTGGCAAATCCAGATGTATTATAAGAACCCGCAAAGGCAGGGTTTGACGGGTCTGAAATATTTATAATTTGAAGTCCTGAAAGATAATCCGCGATGTACGCATAATTTCCGCTTACAAAAACGCTTCTTGCCGAACCTGTTGTATTATAAGACGAGAGTTGGGATGGATTAAGAGGATTAGATATATCAATTACCGCAAGACCTGCGTTTCCATCAGCAACATAGCCGTAATTTCCTTCAATAAAAATATCATAAGATAGTCCTGTTGTATCATAAGACGCGGAAAGCGAAGGCGATGTCGGATCCGATATATCTAATATGCTGATGCCAGAATCACCATCTGCTATATACGCGTAATTTCCAGCGATATCTAACTGGTAAGAGTTGCCTGCGGTATTATAACTGCCAATTTGGGAAAGAATTAACGGGGAAGTTATATCAATAATTTGAATTCCTGATAAATTGTCGGCAATATAAGCGTAATTTCCAGAAATATATACTCCCGTAGCATTGCCTAAAGTATCATAAAATCCTTCAAATTGCGGAGAAAATGGATCTGTTATATTTATTATTTGCAATCCAGAATCATTATCCGCGATGTACGCATAATTTCCTTCTATATAAACTCCATAAGTCTCATCCATAGAATCGTAATTTGCGGCAAATGATGGATTTAGAGGATTTGATATATCTATGATTTGAACGCCAGAAGTATAATCCGCTACATAGCAATAATTGCTTGCGATATAAACACTATACGCGTAACCAGGAGTATTATACGCGCCGGCGCTTGAAGGATTTTCAGGATCGGAAATGTCAATAATTCTAAGACCCGAAGAATAATCCGCGACGAAAGCGTAATTTCCTGAAATATAGACATCGCGCGCGTCTGTTGTTGGGAAAGTTGAGATTAAAGCGGGAGAGGCGGGGTTTGAGATATTTATAATTTGAAGTCCGGCAGTTCTATCGGCGATATAAACATAGTTGCCATAAACATAAACGCCATTAGCATATCCTGCAGTATCATAAAAACCTGCAAGAGATGGGTTTTGCGGATTGGAGATGTTAATTATTTGCAATCCGGAAGTGTAATCGGCTATGTAGGCGTAATTGCCAGATACATAAACATCCTTTGCCGCGCTTGCCGTATCATAATTTCCGACAAATATTGGACTTTCAGGATTGGATATGTTTATTATTTGAAGTCCTGAAGTTCCATCCGCGATGTAGGCGTAATTTCCGTTGGTGAAAACATTGCTTGCGTTTCCCGGCGTATTGTAAGTTGATTTTTTGCAATTTTCGCTCCAATCCAATGCGGAATTAACATTAAGCAAAACGGCCGCGTTTGTTCCGTCTCCATAAATTGCAGTATCTGAAAATTCTCCGGCGCTGAAATCGGCGATAGAGGTTTGAGAAGTTGAAGACGCCGCCAATGATAAAGTTAATTCCGTCATTGCGGTTAAATTTTCATTTTTTTCAAAATATTTATCCCAATTTGACTGATTAGATGAATGAATCGCTGTATCTAATGAGGATCCTCCTATCCATGATGTTTGCGTCCATTCGTATGTCGCGGCGTTTGATTTAAAAATAGAGGGGAATATGAATGATGTTATAAGTCCGGCAATTATTGCCGTTATTAACGATATAGAATAAAAAACAAGAAGCTTTTTTTTATTTTGCCTATGCAACGAATAAAATTTTAGCAATAGTTTTTCGATTATATTTATATCATCGTCTGTTATTTTTTTCGCGCGAAGTTTGTTTGTGAAATAATATATGCTATGAACATTTATTTTTTCAGCAATTCTATTATCTTCATCTTTGTATCCGCATAAAATTTGCGTTGTGATTCTACGGTTAATCAATGTTAAAACATTCTTTAACTTTGCATAGAAAAATTTGAATGCTTCGCCGCAGGGACCGGGTAATACAGGATGTCTAAAAAGCGTCATTCCGAGCGGAGCAGAGCGAAGTCGAGAGGTCGTTTTATTGCGATGAAAGTTTATTTTACAATTTTTATAATAATTACAAAAAACTTGCTGTATAAAAGCAAGGGGGATTGTTAAATAAGTTATTTTTTTTAGCAGATTTTGCTTTTTTTGTTTGATTGCCATATACTATAGTATGAATTTTTGTCGCATCATTTAAAGGGACTGTCGCCGAATGCTCCTTTAGTCATAAATTTCCAGATTTCGAGGCATAATTTTTCAAACAAATTTTGCGGTTTAGCCTAAGCTAAGCCAAAGAATTTTTTGGAAAATTTGACCGAAATATGGGAATTTA